>WFOY01000144.1 GCA_015487835.1 Aquificaceae bacterium | reverse complement strand
GTTGTGTAGCCCCTATCCATTAGCCTTAGGATCCTGTCCGACCCGCTCTGGAGGGAGAGGTGAAAGTGGGGGGCTATCCTCTCCTCGGAGGTCAGGAGGTCGAGGAGGTTCGTGTCCATCTCGGCTATGTGGAGGGAGGAGAGCCTTACGATCTCTATGCCTTGGACCTTAAGGACTTCTCTAAGTAGTTCGTACAGGCTCGTCCCTGTGTCCCAACCGTACTGGGAGAGCTGGGTGCCTGTGAGGACTACCTCCTTGAAGCCCATGCTCGCCACGATCCTGATCTGGTCCAGGACCTTCTCCTTGGGGGCACTCCTCACCTTTCCCCTGGCGAAGGGTATTACACAGAAGGTGCAGAACTTGTTACAGCCCTCCTGGACCTTTATGAAAGGCCTGGATCCCTCGAAGTAGAGGACCGTGTCGAAGTTCCTGACCTCCTTCTCCCTGAATATCTCCCCGACGAAGGTTCCTTTCTTTCGTGTCTCGAGGAACTCTTCGACTATCTTGAGGATCTCGGACTTGTGGGTGTTGCCAACGACAAGGTCAACCTCCTTCAGACCTGCGAGCTCCTGGGGCTTCACCTGAGCGTAGCAGCCCGTGGCAACGACCACGGCCCTGGGGTTCCTCCTCTTAGCCTGGTATATGGCCTGGCGGGAGGACCTGTCACCCCCAGAGGTGACCGTGCAGGTGTTTATTATGTAAACGTCCGCCTCCTCCTCGAAATCTACAAGGTCGTAACCAGATTTCAGGAACTTCGTCCTCATCAGGTCCGTGTCGAACTGGTTCATCCTGCATCCCAAGGTGCAGAAGGCTACCCTCATAGCTTTAATTAATATACTCACCCCACATACCTTTGCTTTAAGATATTACTATGGAGTGGAAGGATCTTGCCCTCATCGCCCTCATAGTTCTTGGAGGTCTCTACCTTTTCCTCTCAGGGTTCTGGCGCAGGAGCAAGGGGGAGTGCTGCGAGTAAGTTAAAGTTCACCCCCAGGTGCCGAAGAGTAAATATATGAGAGTCATAAGGGTGAAGACAAAGAGGGAGAGGGACCTTTTGGAGAGGGAGATATTAAAGAGAAGAAAGGTCCTCGCTGTGGTGACGGACCCAAAGGATCTGGAGAGCGACCTGGTAAGGAAGGCGGACGTAGTCATCCTGGACGAGAGTCAGGAGGAGGACCGATCTGATAAACTTCCTAAAGTATGAGATACCTCCTCCTGCTTGTGCCCCTCGCCCTTCTCTCCGCCTCTCTCTTAGGCCTTAGGGAGGAGGAGAAACCCAAGTGCAAAGTGGAGACAAAGGAGGTCGTGAGGAGCGTTTACGGTTCTGGCTACGTGAAGAGCGTGCACCAGGTGGAGGTGAGGGTGGACGTCACGGGGAGGGTGGAGAGAGTCCTTGTGAAGGAGGGGCAGAGGGTAAGGAGGGGTGAGGTCATAGCTATCGTGAACAGCGGAGGTCTCAGAGAGAAGATAAGGGAGGTGGAGGAGAGGATAAGGTCTATAAGGGAAAAGCTCGAAAAAGGTTCCGACTTTAGGAAAATTCTGGACCTCAAGGTCTCGATGGCTGAGGAGAACCTGACAAAGGCGAAGGCGAGGTACGAGAGGAGAAGGAGGCTCTTCGAAAAAGGTGTGATCCCAAGGGAGGCCCTTGAGGAGGCGGAGAGGTCCTACCTGCTCGCCCTGAAGAACCTGGAGATAGCCAGGAGGGAACGGGAGGAGGCGTTAAGGGACCTTAGGAACCAGATCAGGTCTCTCCTCAGGACGAGGGACGCCATGAGGGAGGAACTGGAGAAGTACACGGTTCGGAGTCCTGTGGATGGGTTCGTCCTGAGGGTTTATGTGGAGGAGGGGGATACGGTGAACCCTATAGGCGGAAGAGACTTGGTGGCCACGCTGGGTTCGAGGGAGAAGGAGGTGGTCCTCTTAGTGGACGAGGAGTTTGCACCCCTCGTGAGGGAAGGTCAGAGGGCCTACCTATACCTGGAGGCCCTCCCTGGGAGGGTGGTCGAGGGAAGGGTGAGGTCTAAGGACCTGGAGAGCGACCCGAGCAGGAGGGTCGTCAGGGTCAGGGTGGAGGCGGACCTTCCAGAGGACCTGCCCGTGAACTCGGTGGCTGAGGGCAACATAATAATTGACGTCCTGAAGACCACAGTCGTACCCAGGGAGGCCGTCAGGGACGGCTACGTAACCCTGGTCGTGGGAGGGGAGAGGAGGAGGGTAAAGGTAAACAGGATCTTTAAAGACTTCGCCGAGGTTATAGGCTACCCTGAGGGAACGCCCTGCGAGATACCTTAAGATCTTTTCGATGAAGCACATAACCTTCGTGAGCCTCAAGTTCCTTATCGAGAGGAGGAGGCAGACCCTCGTCTCGGTAGTCGGTGTGGTGATAGGGGTTACAGCC
This sequence comes from Aquificaceae bacterium, assembly GCA_015487835.1. Classification (GTDB taxonomy): domain Bacteria; phylum Aquificota; class Aquificia; order Aquificales; family Aquificaceae; genus Hydrogenivirga. The sequence goes on along the minus strand of WFOY01000144.1, from coordinate 622 downwards.
TTCGTGGTCATGAGCTCCCTTATGTTCGGCTTCCAGAAGCACTTCATAAAGCAGGTCATAGACCTGGACGCCCACATATCCATAAAGCCAAAGTACCAGTACGACGAGGAGAGGATCCTGAGGAGGGTCTTCGGGGAAGGTTTCATCTTTGAGGTCCTGGGGGCCAAACCTAAGGAGGCGAGGGACAGGATAGAGGGTGTTACCGAACTCATGAGGGAGGTTTCCAGGGAGAAGGGGGTCCTCGGGGTTGCACCCCACCTCAGGGCCAACGGCGTGATCAGGTACGGGCCCAGGGAGATGCCTGTGAACCTCTTCGGTATAGACCCCTCCTTAGAGGCTAAGGCTACCAGTATAGAGAGGTTCTTAGATATGAAGAGGCTGGGCAGGCTTGAGGAGAACAGGAGGGGCGTGATACTCGGCAGGCTCGTGGCCAGAGACCTGGGGGTCAGGGAGGTGGGCAAGAAGGTGGTTCTGGTGGTCCCAGGGGGTGCGACGGAGGTCCTCGAGGTCGTGGACTTCTTCGACTCTGGGATCACCACCATAGACAGAACGAGGGCCTACGTCCACATAAGGACTCTCCAGAGCATCCTGGGAAGACCCAACGAGGTCAACGAGGTTGTGG
>WFOY01000143.1 GCA_015487835.1 Aquificaceae bacterium | reverse complement strand
GAGTAGTTTTCTATATTGCCCAATCTTCTCTTATAGTTCTTAAGCCACATGGACACCGCCACGTTCAGCGAAAGCCCCGCAAGGAGTAATATTCCCCACCATTTGAAGCTCAATATAAGATACACCAACAGGAGGAAAAAAGCAATCTTGTAAAATCTCCAGAGGATCCTACCGTAGAACCTCCCCGCCAGGTCCTTGTTCTCCTCTGTCCTGAGGAGTATCGGGGCTACCGTGGACACTATGAGGAATAGGGAACCTGTGTAGAGGGAGAGGATCAGAACCTCCATGCCCTCCTTCTCTTCTTAACTTCCGTCCTTATGACCCGGAAGGCGAAACCTGTGAGGAACATAACGGTGATGAGACCTATTACGGTGAGGATGAGTATGTACTTCATATCACCCTCTCCGCGTGCCTGGAGGCGTGACACTGGATGTTAACCGCCACGGGGAGGGAGGCTATGTGGCAGGGGAACATCTCCACCTTCACGTCCACCGCCGTAACCGTCCCCCCAAAGCCCATGGGACCTAACCCTAACTTGTTTATGTCCTCTATGAGATCCTCCTCGATCTTGGCTATCTTAGGATCCGGGTGCCTCTCGCCGTGGGGTCTCAGTATAGCCTTCTTAGCGAGGTAGGCACAGTACTCAAAGCTGCCACCTATACCAACGCCTACAGTAAGGGGAGGGCACGCGTTGGGTCCCGCCAGCCTAACGGTCTCCAAGATGAACCTCCTCACCCCTTCCCAGCCGTCGGCGGGCTTCAGCATGGCGAGGCGGGAGGTGTTCTCGGATCCAGCACCCTTGGGTGCGACCACTATCCTGATCCTGTCTCCGGGGACCACCTCCGTGTGGACCACCGCGGGGGTGTTGTCGCCCGTGTTCTTCCTCTCGAAGACCGGATCCCAGACCATGGAGGCCCTGAGATAGCCCTCCTTTGTGGCCCTCCTCACTCCTTCGTTCACAGCCTCTATCAGGTCACCACCCTCTATGACCACCTCCTGACCTATCTCTAAGAAGACCACCGTTACCCCCGTATCCTGGCAGTAGGGTATCCTCTCCTTCGAAGCTGCCTCCACGTTCTCGAGGATCTGGGTCAGGACCTCCTTGCCTAAGGGGGACTCCTCCTCCTTGAGGGCCTTCCTGAAGAGTTCTACCGTCTCCTCAGGGATCCTGTAGTTGGCCTCTATGGTAAGATCCCTCACAGCTCTCGTGATCTCATCTGTGGACACTCTTCTCACCTATCATCACCTCCGCCAGCTCAACACCCTTTCTTACGGACTCGACGGACCTCCTCCACATCTCCCTCTCCTCCTCGATCATGGGAACCTTTATTATCTCCTCCACACCGTTTGCCCCCAGCTTGACAGGCACACCTACGCAGAAGCCTTTAACCTCGTAGTACTCCCCAGCCTCACCGTCCAGATAAACGGAGCAGGGAAGTATCCTCCTGCTGTTGGTCACAAGAGCTTCTACCATGTCCACCACCGCAGCCGCCGGTGCGTAGTAGGCGGAGGTCCCCATCAGGTTCACTATCTCACCCCCGCCGAACCTGGTCCTGTGGATTATCTCCTGGATCTTCTCCTTGGGTATTAGATCCTTCAGGGGTATACCCCCCACGTTGGAGATTGATACGAGGGGAACCATCTCGTCCCCGTGGCCCCCTATCACGTAGGCGTGTATGTCCTTGGGAGACACCCTGAGCTCCTCCGCTATGAAGGTCTTAAACCTGGCCGAGTCCAAGACACCGGCCATCCCTATAACCCTCGTTGGAGGAAAGCCGCTCAACCTGTAAGCAACGTAAGTCATAATATCGACAGGGTTTGTGACGACTATCAGTATGGCGTTGGGTGCGTACTGTCTAACCTTGGAGATTATCGTCGATATTATCTTTATGTTCGCCTCGAGGAGGTCCTCCCTCGACATACCGGGCTTCCTTGGGAACCCGGCCGTTATCACCACTATGTCGCTGTCCACTATGGGTTCGTAGCCGTTGCCGTCTGGACTTACGGTGAACCCCTCTATCTTTGTGTCGATATCCATAGCGGCCACCATCTGTTTGAGGTCGAGGGCCTTGCCCTTCACAGGCTCGAAGACCTTGTCCCCGTCCCTTCTCGGTATGTCGAAGATCCTGACGTCGGCGAAGCCCTTGATCGCGAGCAGGCTCGCCACGTGCTCCCCTACGTTCCCAGCCCCTACCACCGAGACCACCTTGCGCATAGTCATGGCGGAACCTCCTTTAGACTCTCACCCCCCGATCCTGCCTGTTCTTTATGTAACTCAGCCTGCCACCTCCGAGGAGGACCTCCTTTTGGTAGGGTGTGAGGTTGTAACCGCAGAGGATCTCCTC
>WFOY01000142.1 GCA_015487835.1 Aquificaceae bacterium | reverse complement strand
GTATGCCCCTCACCATATACAGGACGCCCAAGTTCCCTTGGCTCAAAGAGGAAGACATAAGCCTCATAAAGAGGTTCACAAGAAGATTAAGATCACCTTGGTTCCTCAACGAGTTCTTTGAGGTCCCCGACTGTCCCTTCAACGTTCCTTGAGAAGGGACACTTCGCCCCCTGCCTGCTTTTTCTCTTTTTAAGCTCCTCCTCTATCCTCCTTATGACCTCCAGCTTCCTCTCGTAGGTGCAGTATTCGGGGGACACAAGGGCTGGGGGCTTTGCCTCCGCTGTCAGCCTGTGGACGACGACTGACCAAGGTATTACCTCTAACATGTCCGCAGCGTAGCTCGCGTATTCTTCCAAGCTAAGCGTCCTGAACTCACCCCTCTCGTAGAGTCTGTGGAGGGCTGTGTTCCTCATAACGTATATGGGGTGGATCTTTATTCCGTCCACGGGTAAGGAGGCTATGAGCTTGGCGGTCTCTATAAAGTCCTCTCTTGCCTCACCGGGAAGCCCCACTATCGTGTGGACGCAGACCTTGAGACCGAACCCCTTGGCTCTCAGGACCGCATCAATGAGGTCGGAGACGCCGTGCTTCCTGTTTATCCTTTTTAGCGTTTCGAAGTTGGCACTCTGGAGTCCGAACTCGACCCATACCTCGAGACCTTTTTCTTTGTAAGAGGCGAGGAGTTCAAGGACCTCGTTTGGGGCGCAGTCGGGTCTCGTCCCAACGTCTATGCCGATCACACCTTCGAACTCGAGGGCTGTGTTGTAGAGGGACTTCAGATACTCCACATCCCCGTAAGTGTTCGTGTAGGACTGGAAGTATATAAGGAACCCTATCTTCTTCCCGTATCTTTCTTTCGCGTTCTCTATGCCCTTCGCTATCTGATCCTTTAACGGAACCCATGGGGCGAGGTGTTCCGGTCTCGAACCCTTGTAACAGTAAATGCAACCACCCCTCCCCTTAGTCCCGTCTATGTTCGGACACGTGAAGGGTAAGGCAACGGGTATCTTCTTCACCCTCCTACCGAAGGTCTCCTTAGCGTAAAGCCTGAAGTAGTGGATCAGATCCATTTAAGGGCTTCAAACTGCACGAACTAAAATTTTCCCAAAACGGCCTATATAATATCATATTATGATGATTTATTCAGATACAGTTAGGTACGCTCTTATGGCACTTGCCTACCTTGCCTACAATAAAGGAAGGCTCGTGAAAGCTGACGAGATAGCCAAGGCCCAGGGCATACCAAAACCTTTCCTCTCCAAGATCCTACACGACCTGGCTAAGAAGGACGTCCTCCACTCGGTTAAGGGACCGAAGGGGGGATTTGCACTCAAGGTTGACCCAAACAAGATCTCCATGTGGGACGTCGTGGTCCTGATGGGCGAGGAGAGCAAGTTCGACACCTGCGTCCTCATGCCCGACAAGTGCGAGGTCTACGAGACTGACCCTTGCGTCATACACCACAGGTGGGAGAAGCTGAAGAAGAGGATCGTCGAGTTCCTGAAGGAGACGACCATAGCTGACCTGATAAGTGTTGAGGATAAACACCTCAGGACCTTGATAACCTGAGGTATATGAGCACACCCCTGATCACGTTGAGTGTGAGCAGGAGGAAGGAGACTAGATAAAAGGGTAGGTAGGCGCCCGAGGCGGTCTGGTCTGCCACGAAGGATATCAAAAAGGTAGCGATCGAAACAAGATGTACACCTGCGTGGACCCATATACTCCTCTGACTTATTATCTGGTGCATGGTGGGTGCCTTCTCGACGCCCATATTGGTCAGATGGATCCAAACGAGGAAGGGGATTATCCTGTACATCATAGCCATGATCACCGTCTGGGTGAAGCTCCCGAACAGAAACAAGAACACCAGAAACACCGCCTCGCTCACCTTCCTAAGGGGAAAGACCAGACACGAGGCTATGAGTAGGACCATGGCTATGTACCAGAGGTAGACTATGGGGTCCCTCACCTTCCTCTTCCTGGCCCTGAGGTTCCTTATCGTCAGCAGGGCGAAAGCGATGAAAAGCAGAGATATACCTACGTCGGGGGCGTAAGTTTCAGGAAAGAGTACCTTTGCCACCAGGAGGACCGTGAGGGCGAAGGGGAACCTCTCCCTGATCAGAGGTGGGTAGGTCGGGGTTACGAAGAACATCTCTATCACCTGGAAGGCCACTGCCACCACGAGCAGGGAGACCCACCCGAACAGCATGAAGACGAGGTGAAGGTCTATGATCCTCTGAAGGTTCAGGGTTAGGT
>WFOY01000141.1 GCA_015487835.1 Aquificaceae bacterium | reverse complement strand
CTGCTGAGAGAAGGTCTCGCCCGCCTTAAAAGGGCGGTAGGGGTGGACTGCCCCGAGCTTATGCCCGTGGAGGGAACGTTCGTTCCCTGTGAAGCGGGAAGTCCCTCAATGAATTGAGGGGAGGAAGTCACGATATATGGCTAATCACCATCTGCTTTAGGGCGTCCTTGGGCTGTACGCCTATCCTTGTGTCCACAACCTCCCCGTTTTTAAAGAGGATAACTGTAGGTATAGCCCTTATACCATACTGCATAGCTATGTTAGGGTTCTCATCTGTGTTGATCTTGCCCACCTTCAGCTTACCCTCGAACTCCTCCGCTATCTCCTCGATTATAGGGGCTATTATTCTGCAGGGTCCGCACCAAGGTGCCCAGAAGTCAACGAGCACGGGTTTATCGGAGCTTATAACCTCCTCGTTCCAGTTGCTTTCACTGAGGGTTATGACTTTGCCCGCCATGGTCACTCCTCCTTGAAGAGCATGTTGTAGAGTTTGAGTATCCTCTCATCCTTGATGTAGTAGCAGATGACGGACCCCTCCCTTTTCCATCCGACTATACCTCTGCTCCTCAGAATGGAGAGGTGCTGGGATACACTGGGCTGGGACATGTTCAAAAGCTCACCGAGGTTCTTGACACACTGCTTCCCCTCGATGAGGATCGATATTATCTTGAGCCTCACCGGGTGGGAAAGGGCTTTGAAGAACTCCGCCAGCTCCTCCAGCTTCTCCTCATCTACTACCGTTGTGTTCACCATATCCTCGCCCTCTGAAGAATTTTAACACAATTAGAATATAAGCAATTAATAAATATTCCTCAACACCCTATAACCTTCTCTTAACTCCGCATCGGACACACCGTAGGGTGAGTACCTGTGCTTCTGGTATATCCTCACTATGAACTCCACCTCCCTGTAATGGGGGCTACCTTTGAGCTCCTTGAGTACCTGCTCTGGAAGGAGGCCTCTTAGCTTCACACCCTCTGCCCTCTCCACTCTCCTGATCATCCTTCTGTACAGATTCTCAGGGGTCTTCCTGAGGTAGTTAGTATACAGGTAAAGGGCACCTGCTGCAACCAGAAGGGCAACCGTAATGTAGGCGGTGTTCACGAGTAGGGACTTGAGATCGACCTCCTTGAGTCTGTACAGACCTTTCCTGACCGACCTAAGCAGGAAGACCTGCTTCTCGGCGGAGAAGTCAACAACGTTCTCGTACCAGAAGGATATCAACGTGTCCCTCAGGAGGTCCAGCTTGGATATGCTCCTGACACCGGGGGATACGTAGGGAGGGGTTGTGTCCACCCTGACCCATCTGCCGCCAACGTAAGCCTCGACCCATACGTGGGCCATGGAGTTTGTGACTATGTAGTAGTTCCCGTAGTCGTTCTTTAAGTAACCCTTAAATCCTCCGACCAGCCTTGCCGGTACACCCATAAGCCTAAGCAGGAGGGCTGTCGAGGAGGCGAAGAACTCGCAGTTTCCCCTCTTCGTAACGAAGAGGAAGTTCTCGAGAGGATCCCCTTCGTAAGGAGGCAGGTCTAAGGAGTAACTGAACCCCTCCTCAAAGAAGCGATCAACTGATCTCACCTTATCCATATCATTCCTGGCACCTTCGGACAGCCTCCTCGCCAGATCCCTTACCCTCTCGGACACGTCCGGCGGGACCTGTAGGTAGACTTTATCGGGTGGGTCCCTTGGACTGCCTATCACCGAAACAGCCCTGTACCTCACGGGCCTATTAACTACCCTGGTTCCCTCGAAAACACCTCCCCTTCTCCTGATCACCTTACCCCTGTAGCCCTCTATCTTAGCCACCTTCAGTGGGTAGTCCAGCAGCGGTATGTATGTATCATAGGTTGGCTCCAGTATAACCGTGTAAGTAACGGTTTTTCCATATGGAGGTGGGCCTGCGTCCTCGTCCTCGATGGTCCTCACCCACCTCGACCCTATCATCGTGTCGAAGACGGAGACCCTCCAGTAGGCCTCTTTAGGCAGATCGCCGTAAACCCTCATGACCACCGTGTTGTCCTGCTGTATCTCACCCACCTTACCTATCTCAACGCTGTCCGCTATACCACTGACGAGACCCCTCTCCTTCCTTGCGAACACGTCGAACAGAGGCGTGTGCGTCCTGGGGAGCATAAGGAAGAAGGGCACGCTCACCAGCCCCGTTATGACTGGAAAGGCCACCGAAAACTTCAGGTATCTCAGAAGGACCTCCTTTTCCACAGGCCTGTCTCCTAAGTTGGCGTAGAGGTTCGTAACCAAGAAGGCCACACTGCCCACCATAAGCTGGTAAAGGAAGAAGGCGAGGAAGCTTATGTCTATCCTGAAAGTTGTGGACACGGCCACGCCAAAGAGGGAGAGCAAGAGTATCTGGTGTATGTCCCTTGGCTTCTTCTCCTCCAGGGCCTTTATAACTATCAGAAGGACCAAAACGTGGGCGAAGGGCTGTATGGCGTTGTCCAGACTGAGTTCTGAAAGGAAGAGTATCGACACACTGAAACCCACGATCGTCAGGACCCACCTGGGAGGGTATATCTTGAACCTGATATCGTTGAGGAGGCCAAGAAGAAATATCCCGACCCCAGACAGCAGGACCAGATCGTCAGCTATACCTTGGAGGGACAGGAAGCAACCGAAACCGACCAGGTAGCTGAGAAGGATGCTTAGCCTCTTAGCAGAGACCACGCCTCGTCCCTCAGGTTCACGTCAACATAGATCCTGTATATCTCTATCGGCCTCAGGGAGGCCACTATGTCCGAGACCTCTTCCACCCTTTGGACTTTGTCACCGCTTAGGATCAGGATCTCCTCATCGTAGGGTTCTTTGTAAACACTGTCGAACCTGACCATGTCGTGGGGAAGTTTATCAAGG
>WFOY01000140.1 GCA_015487835.1 Aquificaceae bacterium | reverse complement strand
TCCGAGTACTCTCTGACGAACCTCCTCCTCCAGAGGGTTTCTTCAAGGCTGAGGGATCCCCTCCTCCGAGGTGGTGGGAGCTTTACTGCCATACCCCGTATTTCTTCAGCTTTGTTTTCAAAGTATTCCTGGACATACCCAGGATCTGGGCCACCCTGCTCTTGTTGCCCCTGTACTTGGTCATCAGGTGTTCTAGGACCTTACGCTCTACCCTGAGGACCAGACTCTTGAGATCCTCCTCAGGGGTGATCTCCACACACCTGGTTATAAGGCCCTCCAGGTCTTCTTTCCCAGGGCCGGATAGGTTTAGGCTCTCTATGTAACCGCTCTTTGTCTCCAGGACAGCTTTGTATACGACGTTCTTCAGCTCCCTCACGTTGCCCTTCCACTCGTAGTCCATGGCCTCTTTCAGAGCTCCTTCGGTTACACCCCTTACCTCGGTTCCGAACTCCTCGTTGGCCTTGTTTATGAAAAACTCTATGAGCTTGGGTATGTCCTCCCTTCTCTCTCTCAAAGGGGGAACCTCTATAACTATCTGGGAGAGTCTGTAGTAGAGGTCCTCCCTGAACTTCCCCTCACCGATCATCCTGCTGAGGTCCCTGTTGGTGGCCGCGATTATTCTTACGTTCGCTTTCCTCTCTCTGTCATCTCCGAGTCTGTAGAAGCTCCTGGTCTCAAGGAACCTGAGTATTTTGGACTGAAGGGAGTAGGGCATGTCCCCTATTTCGTCCAGGAACAGGGTCCCTCCCTCGGCGGCCTCTATCTTCCCCTTCGTGTCCCTTAAAGCCCCCGTAAAGGCCCCCTTCCTGTAACCGAAGAGCTCTGCCTCCAGCAGGTTCTCTGGGATAGCGGAGCAGTTTATGGCTACAAAGGGGTGGTCCTTCCTTGCTGAGTTCTCGTGGATTATCCTCGCGAGGAGGTCCTTACCCACACCGGTCTCACCCGTCAGGAGAACGTTCATATCCGTTGCCGCGGCGAGACCCACCTTCTTGAAGACCTCCATCATACGTTCTGACTCACCTACTATGACCCTCTGAGGGTCCACCTCCACCTTCAGGGCGGGGGTCTCCTCCTTCATGAGTCTGTTCACAAGTTCTAAGAGTTCCTCCTTGCTGAAGGGTTTCTTGAGGATATCTATCACCCCGTACCTGGAGGCCGATATTATGTTCTCTGGGTTCGCGTATGCGGTTATGACGATCACAGGAAGGTTAATGCCCCTCTCCCTGAGATCCTTCAGAAAATCGATCCCTGAGGTGGTTTTGAGCTTCAGATCCAGTATAAGCAAATTGAAATCCTTTAAATCTGACACATCCTTCGGGTCTTCAACATCGATCACGGAAAAACCAGCCTCTTGGAGCACCCTTTTTAGTGCGTACCTTACGTTCCTCTCATCCTCGATCAGGAGTATGTTTCCCACCCTGCACCCCCTGTATGGGTATGGATACCTTAAATATTGTGCCTTTACCCTCTTCCGAATTAACCTGAATGCTACCTTTGAGTAGGTACACGTTCTTCATAACTATAGACAGGCCCAGCCCGGAACCGGAGTCCTTCGTTGTGTAAAAGGGCTCAAAGATCCTGTCCAGATCCTCCTTGGGTATGCCTCTCCCCGTGTCCCACACCTCGATCTTGAGGGTGTCCTCTCTGACCCGGACCCTCACGCCCACCTCCCCTCCTCCGTCAACGGCATCAACCGCGTTCGAAAGGAGGTTTACCAGGATTATCTCTATCAACTCCCTTGAGGATACGACCTCCACGTCGTCCACATCTTTTATAAGTTTTACACCCTTTTCTTTTGCCTTCCTTTCGATGAGGGATAGGATGTCCTCGACTATGGAGGTGAGGCTGAACTTGGTTTTTTCGACAGGAACGGGTCTTGCGAAGTTCAGGAACATGTTGACGAGCCTGTCCATCTTCATCAGTGAGTTCCTTATAACCCTGACGTCCTCCTCTGAGAAGCTGTCCACCGAGGAGAGCAGCTTTAAAGGGAGCATAGCGTTCTTCAGCTCGTGGGCGAAGTTGGCACTCATCTCACCCAGTATGGACATAGCCTCCCTCCTCCTCAGCTCCTCCTCCATGGCCTTCCTGTCCGATATGTCGATCAGGGTTACTATCCTCCAGTTTTCGTAGATCACCTCGCCCATAAGGGCTGGTATCTCCCTGTGTTTGCCTAAGATCAGGACCTCCCTGTACTTGTTGGTCTTTTCCTCTTTGGTGTTGTATCTAACCAGGCTGTCTATCTTCAAGCCCAGAAGGTCGTTAAGCTTGTACCCTATGGACCTTACGTTGTCGTTGGCGTAGAATATCCTACCCTCCTCGTCCGTTACAAAGACTATCTCGTTTATGGTGTTGAGCAGGTTCATGTAGAACTTCTGGGCGTAATCTATGTTCTCGTAATAATTTTTAAGGGCCTTGATCGTTGAGAACAGGAAATCTGCAAACTCCTGAAGCTCGTCCTTCTCTCTGAACTCGACCCTGTTTAAATTGCTGAGGTCCCCCTTCCTTATCTGTTCTATAGATGCTGTGATCCTGAAGAGCCTGGACCTTATCCTGTAAGAGATGAACAGACCCAAGACCAGACTTATGAGTGTGAACGGAAGAGCTGAGAACATAAGGAAGAGCTTTACAGGTGCGAACTCTGCCCATATACTCTCCTCATCGAGGACCAGCTTCACCGACCCTATGGACGTTCTGAAACCCTTTATAGGGTAGTCTATATCCACCTTGCCTCCGTAAGAACTGCCTATCGGGTACCTCTGGGGGTCCGAGTGGGCCAGGACTTTACCGTTGCCGTCCACAACCACGGCTTCACGCACAGCTGTCTTGTCCACAAGCCCCCTGACGAGCTTGAAGAGGCTCCAGTAGTCCCTGTTTATTATGTAGTACCTTATCTGGAGCTCCTCGCTCACTATGGTGTCCCTTAGGGACTTTACCACATTCTCGTAGAAGACCTTTTCGCTGAACTGGATGACCACGAAGGAGAGGGGTATAGATGTCATCGCTATCAGGGCTATGAAGGTTAAGGTTAGCTTCGTCCCTATGCTCAGACTAAGGGCCTTAGCGATAAGCCTCTCCATCCTTGGACACTAAGGTTGCGTTCCTGATCACGGCTATCATGTCCCTTATAGGGTTGTAGAAGCTGTCGTCCACGACAGTGAACCCATCGAGGGCGAACCTGGAGAGGATCTCCCTTCCTGCGGGATCCCTGGACATGCCTACCAAAACCTTCCTCAGGGCGTACTTAACGTCCTCGTCGATCTGGCTTCTCACAACTATGGGTGTTGAGGGAAAGGGCCCGTAGGCCTCTATCACCTTGAGCTGGGAGGCGATCTGTGGAGAGTTCTTAGCTACCTGGTCAAACACTATGCTGTCAACGCTTGCCCCCTCCACAAAACCGTAGTAGACAGCCAGTATGGACTCAGAGTGGCTGTAGGTGTACACTATGGGGTTGAAGAACTCCTCGGGCCTGTAGCCGTTCCTCAGGAGTATGTAGGTGGGAACCAGGGATCCTGAGTTGGACTTGGGATCCGAGAAGGCGTAGGGTTTCCCCTTGAAGTCTAATATGCTCCTGTACTCCTTCTCCTTCCTGGTTATCACGTACGAGTAGTAGATCGGTTTCCCCCTGTACAGGGGAACCACAAGGAGTTCGAAGTTGGCTGTGTCCTTGTCCTCCACGTAGGGGGCACCGCAGATGAAGGCAACGTCCACCATACCTCTGCTGAGTAGGTAACTCATCTCGTCGTAGGACTTGGTAAACACAGGCACGAACCTGTAGCCCGTTTTTTGGGACAGGTAGTTCAGGAACAGGTCCACGCTCCTCACGTCCTCCTTAGCCACGACGGCGGTGAAACCAAAACGTATAACCTCCTGAGAGAGGCTCAAACTAACGGTGATCAGAAGGAGAAACACAAGCAGACCCATACAAGTTTTAACTTATCCACACATCGGGTATATTACAACTGTCAGAAGTTGACCACACCTGATCAGTATCTGACCACCTTACGAAACGTTTAAAAGAATAACCATACTCTTATAAACCTTTTCTCTTCTTGTTCTGAACGCACACACCCCCTTTGGCACCACCTTTGCAGATAGGGGTACAGAAAGGGTCAAGGAGGTAGGAGTATGGTGGAGGTAAGGCTTTCACGACGATCCTTCGTTGGAGGGTCCATAGTACTGGGTGCCCTCCTCACGAACGTTAGGTTCGCTAAGGCCTTTGTAGCCCCTTCCCTACCCTACAAGAGGAAGAAGATAGCCAACATAAGGGACCTGAAAACCCACAAGCCCATAATGTTCAACTACCCAGACGAGAACTCACCAGCGGTCCTCGTGAAGATAGGAAGGCCAGCCATAGGCGGGGTTGGACCGAACAGGGACATAGTCGCCTTCTCCGCCCTCTGCACCCATCAGGGATGTCCTCTTACCTACTCCAAGGGCAGGTTCGTCTGCAAGTGCCACTACTCTATGTTCGACCCTGCGAAGAACGGACAGACCTACCAGGGACACGCCTCCGAGTGGCTCCCCCAGATAAGGCTCAGCATAGACAGCAGGGGGAACATCTACGCTGAGGCTGTTGAGGGCCTGATATGGGGCAGGGTTATAAACCTGCTCCCTAAGTAAGGCAGGGAGGTAAGAGTCATGGCGCTGTTCACAAGAAAGGACAGGATACCTATACCACCTAAGGACGCCCAGAAGTTTACCGCCGTCTGCCAGTACTGTAACGTGGGCTGTGGTTACGACGTTTACAAGTGGCCGGTAGGAAAGGAGGGCGGAAAGAAGCCGAGTGAAAACGCCCTCGGCATAGACTTCACCAAGCAGCAGGTGGCCCTCCAGGGACAGTCGATCGTCGAGAACATGTACACTGTGGTGACCGACAAGGACGGCAAGCAGTACAACGTCCTGATCATACCCTCGAAGGCTTCGCCTATAAACAGGGGCAACTACTCTATAAGGGGTGGGACCAACGCCCAGGCGACCTACGCACCCACAAAGCCGACCAGGAGCAGGCTCCACTACCCCCTCCTCAGGGTAGGCGACCAGTTCCAGCCTATAAGCTGGGACGAGGCTATAGACATAATCGCGAGGGTCGTCAAAGGTGTTAAGGACAGGTGGGGTCCCGACTCAATAGCTATGAAGGTCCACGACCACGGAGGATCGGGATCTGGGTTCGAGGACAACTGGGCTGTCGGGAAGTTCTTCATGGTGGCGGTCGGGACCAGGATGCTCTCGATCCACAACAGGCCTGCCTACAACTCTGAGGTGTGGGGCCAGAGGGAGAGAGGTGCCCACGAGCTCAACTACACCTACGAGGACGCCAGACTCGCGGACACCATAGTCCTCTGGGGTGCAAACTCCTTCGAGACAGCCTCCGTCTTCTACACAGAACACATGCTCCCCAACCTACAGGGTGCAACGATCGCCGAGAAGAGAAAGGTCTTCAAGAAAGGCGAGCCTGCGGAACCCGCCAGGATGATCGTAGTTGACCCGAGGAGGACGGCCTCGGTTACGGTGGCGGAGACGGTGGCACCGGGGAGGGTCCTTCACCTCAGACCGAACTTAGGCACAGACTACGTTCTCGCCAACGCGATAGCGAGGGCTATATACGAGAAGGGCTGGCACGACGAGGAGTTCATAAGGAAGAGGACGGATCTAAAGACCTTCGAGGAGTACAAGAAGAAGTCCCTGATGATCGACGTCCCCTACGAGGAGTTCATGAGGAGGGTCGAAAGGCTCACAGGTGTCTCCAAGAAGGACATAGAGAAGGCTGCCGAGTGGATAGCCAAACCCAAGAAGGGCAGGTACAGACGGAGAACGCTGATAGTTTACGAGAAGGGGGTTATATGGAACTACAAGAACTACGATACGATCGCCTCGATAGCCCAGATAGCTGCCCTCACAGGAAACTACGGAAAGCCTGGAACGGGATGCGGAAGGCAGGGAGGCCACCAGGAGGGGTACGTAAGACCCCACAGCAGATCGAGGGCCAAGCTGGTAGGCTCCATCTACGCTGGAGGCCCGCCACCCAACATAGACGAGTACGTCAAGTGGGACCTGAGGTCCAAGGTTTACTTCGTCTCAGGTACGGATCCCTATCTCTCAACGCCCAACGCCCAGGAGTACAAGAAGAGGGTCCACGAGAGGACGTTGGCCCTCACCAAGTTCCTCTCCGAGTACGCCACCCTCGCAGGTGAGCCCGCAGGTTCCGAGGAGAGGGCCAAGAGGATCCTCGAAGGGCTCGACAGGACGGAGGGCCTCTTCCTCGTTGTTATCAACATGTACATGTGTGAGACGGCGAGGGACGCCCATCTGGTCCTTCCCGCAGCAGGATGGGGAGAGACACCGACCACCTACATCAACTGTAACTCCAGACTCCTCAGGATAGCGGACAAGTTCATGGACCCGCCTGGGGACGCCAAGCCCGACTGGTGGATATGGGGAAGGATAGCTACGAGGATGAAGGAACTCTACGAGGCCGAGGGTAACTACGAGGAGGCCAAGTACTGCTCCGGTATGGACTGGAAGGACGCAGCTGAGGTCTTCGAAGACGGGGCCTCCGAGTTCCCAGATAACAGGGTCTCGAAGGCTGACGAGGCAAAGCTCCCCGCGGAGTGCTACAAGGGAGTCACCCATGACCTCCTCAGAAAGCTGGGCCAGAAAGGTATCCAGACACCCGTCAGGAGAGACCCGAGAACGGGCAAGCTGGTCGGCACCAAGAGGAGGTACACCTACAAGTTTGGGACACCGGACGGTAAGTGGAGGTGGTACGGAACGGACCCTTGGGACCCAGACCCGATGAAGTTCTACCCACCTGAGATAACCAAGTACTTCAAGAACGGGAACGATAAGAAGTACCCCTTCTGGTTCACGAACGGTAGAACCCAGATATTCTGGCAGACAGGTTACAACGACAGGTACCTCCCCGAGAAGGTTTACACCATACCGATGCCTTACATAGAGATGAACTACAGGGACGCCGAGAGGCTCGGTATAAAGAGCGGGGACATAGTTGAGGTTTACAACATGGAAGGTAACTGCGTTGCGGTGGTTTACGTGAACGACTCCCCTCCACCCGGAACCGTGTACGGGATAATGTACAGGTTCCACGAGTCCCTCAACCACCTCACCACGAGCTACACAGACCCGAAGACGACCATACCCTGGTACAAGGCCTCCAGGGTGGGTATAAGGAAGCTCTCAGGAGGGCTCGAGCACGTACGTAAGTACACCTCGTTCTTGCCAATAAACGACTTTAGCTGAACTCTGTGAGATCTCTGCGAAGGGGGTGCGGAGATGAAGAAGGAGTTTCTGATCGGGTCCCTTCTTTCGGTGGCTGTCCTCTCCTACCCCTCCTACGGGATCAAGCTTAGAGACACCGACATCGACTTCGGGATCCAGTACAGGGTCATGTACAACAACTCCAACATAGCCTCCGAAAAGCAGTACGACTTCTTCAGACAGAGGCTGAGGCTCAACTTCGACGTCCACACCGAGGAGGGAGTAGGAGGTTTCATCCAGATCGAGTTCAGAGGAGGATGGGGCGGTTCCTCTCCGGAGGCGAGCGACCCAAGAGGTGTCTATGCCATCAACGCCTTCAACAGACTCCAGGCAAGGGGAATAAGGTACGGGTACCTCTACTTCCCCGCAGGTCCGGGAAGAGTTATGGCAGGTATCCTCCCCGCTAACGACCAGGTTGACCAGATGCTCTTCTCCGCCGACTGGGACTTCAACGTGGGAGGTGTAGCCTACGCTGGAAGTGCTGGATCCTTTAACTGGAGGGCTGCCTACGTAAGACTCGTGGAGGGACAGGCCCTTATAGTCAACCCCAGTGTGAGGGACGATGAGGATGAACACTTCCTGATACTGGACCTTAACTCCAAAACCGGGGGTGTGGACGTTGGGCTTCACATATACAGCGCTCTTGGAGAGGTGTGTATAGACAGCACCTCCGTTCCGCTGGGCACATGTTCAGATCCAAGCACGACACCCACCTCCAAACTCAACCAGACTTGGATAGGTGCCCACGCCACTGCCAAGATCGACACGGTAAACCTCCACGGGGTCGTTATGTACAACACAGGTAAGATAGGGAACCAGTCTAACGATGGCTTCCTTATAAGGTTGGAACCCTCGGTAAACCTCGGGTCCGTTAACGTAAGCCTGCTCGGTATATACTCCAGCGGTGACAGAGGTGGTACAGGGTTCATGACGGTTCAAGGCCTCCTGGGAACGGGAGGATACTGGGGCTACACCTACATCTTCTCTCCCCACGGCCCTTCGGACGTCAACGACTTTGGTCTTGAGGTTGGGAACAGGGGTTATGGACTCATAACCATACAGGGAAAGGTGGACGTCCCCCTAACGGATAGGATCTCCGCCCAGGCTGTTGCAGGATGGTTCAGGTCTGTAGAGGACATGCCCGCAGGTATGGGTAGGTTCTCCAAGAACTTAGGGACCGAGTTCGGCGTCCAGATAGCCGCAAACGTCGGGAAGCACATGAACCTCGAGTTCGGCGGTGCTGTGGCGAGCCTTGGGGACGCTGCCAAGTGGAACTACCAGGGAAACGACAGATCCTCGGTCAATGAGATCTTCGCAAGGCTCCAGCTTGAGTTCTGAGGTCCTGTCCAGCCAGCCAGCCCCCTGTATGGCTGCCCTCTTGCCGCCCGGGGCGGCCTCTTTGTTTAACCTAAGGAGAAGCTGAATGCCCCCGGTGATAGACAGAAGCAGCTTCAACATGCTGTTGGAAGAAGAGAAAAGCTTTATAGTGTGCGCCTGTGCCGGGGAGGAGAGGCCCTACATATTCGATGAGGTGTTCAGAAGGTACGCCTCCAAGGTGCTGGTCCTGGTATGCTCCCCGAGCACGTGTCCAAGACTTTACAGGTACACCAAACTGAAGAGGCGGGATGCGATCCTGCTCTTCTCAGGTGGGAGACTCTTGGAGGTTATCCTCGACCTGAGCGGCGACCAGGTCTGGGAGAGGATAGACAGGTTCGTGAGGTTCACCTACATGAGGGAGGTGATCCTGATAAGGGAGAGGATATTTAAACGCAGTAAGAAGAAGATAAACCACTTACTGGAAAGGTACTACTGGGAACTGTAAGGAGGTCAGCATGCGGACTGTCAAGGTTGCCATAGCCGGGCTGGGTAGGGTTGGGAGCGTGTTCCTGGAGGCTCTGATCTCAACCAAGTCGAACAGTATAAAGGTTGTGGCTGTTGCGGAGCCCAGGGAAGACCTCGAGGCGGTCAGAAAGGCTAAGGAGATAGGGGCCGGCTACTTCAAAGATGCCAGGGACATGCTGGAAGCCTTAGGTGACGAGATAGACATAGTCTTTGACCTGACGGGGAACGCAGTTGTGAGAACTGACCTCCACGATATACTGAGCAGGCAGGGGAACAGGCACACGATAATTGCCCCGGAGAGGGTAGCCTACCTGATCTGGGCTCTCATAACCGGAGGGGAGAAAAGTTACCCAAGGTGACCCGACCACGGATCTTATAATCTCAAAGTATGGAGGATCTTTGGAGGACCCTTGGTGAACTCGAGGTCCTTCTGAACCAGATAATATTCGGCGTCCCCCTCTACAGGCTGGCCCTCGCACTCCTTACCTTCTTCGGTTTCCTCCTCCTGCGTAAGGTGTTCGTACTCATAGTCCTCGGTGCCGCCCACAGGTTCACGAGAAGAACGGCAACCGAGATAGACGACGTGGTCCTCAGGATCGTCTCGAGGCCTCTCTCCTTTCTCTTCATAGCCCTCGGTATCTTCTTGGCTCTGAAGATAGTCGGCCTGGAGAACGAGGTGGTTGTTAAGGTCTTCAAAACCTTCTTCATCTTCGTTATAGCCTGGACTGCTTACAACCTAGTGGTGGCCCTCGAGGATCAGTTCTACAGGTTCGCCGAGAAGTTCGGGAGGGAGTTCGCCAAGGAGATAGGGGGCTTCTTCGTAAAGGTCTCCAAGGCCTTCGTGCTTGTGGTGGGCGGGGTGGCCGTACTTCAGGAGTGGGGTATAAACGTAAGCGCCCTCATAGCGTCTTTGGGTCTCGGTGGCCTTGCCTTTGCCCTCGCAGCGAAGGACACAGCAGCCAACCTCTTCGGAGGTCTTACTGTCCTTGCGGACAAGTCGATGAGGGTGGGAGACTGGATAAAGATAGGGGACGTGGAGGGTATAGTGGAGGACATAGGTCTGAGGACAACGAAGATAAGGAGCTTTGAGAAGAGCCTGATAATAGTCCCGAACCAGTTCCTCGCCAACCAGTCCCTTGAGAACTTCTCAAGGAGGAACGTAAGGCGGATAAAGATGACGATAGGCCTCACCTACAGCACGACGAGGGACCAGATGGTGAAGATCCTTAAAGAGATAAGGGAGATGCTTAGGAACCACCCAGGTATAGCCAAGGACCAGCTCCTTATGGTCTACTTCACCGACTTCGGGGACAGCTCCTTAGACATATTCGTGTACTGCTTCACAAACACGGCTGACTGGGCCAAGTACCTTGAGATAAGGGAGAACGTGAACCTGAAGATCATGGAGATCGTGGAGAGGAACGGGGCTTCCTTCGCCTTCCCCAGCAGGTCCATATACGTGGAAAAGCTACCCACCTCGGAACTGATCCCAGATACTCAAGAGCCTCCTCCCCAAACCTCCTCACCAGGAGAGGCTCCTCAACGTAAACCACCCACAGGTGAAGGGTGAACCAGAGGAGGAGGGTGTAAAGTCCGAGGTAAGGTGAGGAGAAGGCCAAGGACTCCCCCAGGAGTACGAGGACCACGCCTATGTATATGGGGTTCCTCGTCTTAGAGTAAAGACCTTCCCTCACAAGACCGCTGGACATCCTGAGGACCGTGGTGGTGCCTCCCTTCCTCGAGAGATCGTAGAAGGCCCTAAGGGACAGAAGGATCCCAGCTATAATAGGGAAAGCCCCTATAGGAGAGGGGTCTCCAGGTATGCCCGTTACCTTGAGTATGATCAGGGGGATCAGGACCAGAAAGACCAGAGACCAGAGGGAGCTGTGAACAACAGACAGGAAGAAGGGGACCATATACTTTAAGTTATGGAAGAGTATCTCAGGAGATACGTCCACACGCTCGCCGGAGAGATAGGGGAGAGGAACGCACCTTACGCCTACGAGAACCTTGTAAGGTCGAGGGAGTTCATAAGGCAGACCTTAGAAGACTTTGGATACACGGTAAGGGAGCAGAGGTTCGTAGCCGATGGGAAGGAGTGTGCCAACCTGGAGGTGGTGATCGAAGGGGAGGGTGACCCTCTTGTAGTTGGTGCCCACTACGACACGGCTCCGGGAACGCCTGGGGCGGACGACAACGCCAGCGGTGTGGCCTCCCTCTTGGTAATAGCGGAAAGGCTGAGAAAAAGAACCTTCCGAAGGGAGGTTAGGATCGTCTTCTTCACCAACGAGGAGCCTCCCTTCTTCCAGACGGACCTGATGGGTAGCCTCGTCTACGCTAAGTCCCTAAAGAGAATGCCCTACGGTATGATAAGCCTGGAGAGCATAGGGTATTACACAGAGGAACCCAACTCCCAAACTTACCCTTACTTCTTCTTCAGGTTCCTGTACCCTACGGTGGGTAACTTCCTCGGGTTCGTTAGCAACCTCTCCTCAAGGCGTCTTCTCAAAAAGGCGGTAAGGCACTTCAGGGAGGGATCAGACTTTCCCGTTGAGTCCGGAAGCGTCCCGGAGTTTATACCAGGGGTGGGGTGGTCCGACCACTGGTCCTTCTGGCAGATAGGCGTCCCAGCCATAATGGTGACGGACACCGCTCCCTTCAGAAACCCTAACTACCACACACCCCTCGACACCCCCGAGACCATAGACTACAAGAGCCTCGTTAGGGTCACGGAGGGCCTGGTCCACATGGTCTCCAGGCTGGCCGATGACCTGGGTCATCGTGACTGACAGCCACAAGCAGAAATTTCTTTAGATGAGAAAGCCCAACAGGCTCATAGAGGAGAAGAGTCCATATCTGAGACAGCACGCCTACAATCCCGTCGATTGGTTTCCCTGGTGTGAGGAGGCCTTCGAGAAGGCGAGGCGGGAGGACAAGCCCATCTTTCTGTCCATAGGTTACTCCACCTGCCACTGGTGCCACGTCATGGAGAAGGAGTCCTTCGAGGACGAGGAGGTGGCGGAGATCCTAAACACATACTACGTTCCTATCAAGGTGGACAGGGAGGAGAGGCCCGACATAGACGCCGTTTACATGTCCGTGTGCCAGATGATGACGGGTTCTGGGGGCTGGCCCCTCACGGTTATAATGACGCCTGACAAGAAGCCCTTCTTCGCAGGAACCTACTTCCCAAAGGAGAGCAGGTTCGGGAGGCCGGGCCTAAAGGAGATACTCCTCAGGATAGCCCAGATATGGAGGGAGAACAGGGAGAAGGTGCTTGAGACCGCCGACAAGGTGGTCCAGGTCCTCGAAGAGGAAGACGGATCGTCCCCGGGGGACGTGGGAGAGGACCTTATCCACAGGGCCTTCGGGGATCTTTTCGGGACGTACGACACCAGCTACGGGGGTTTTGGGTCCGCACCCAAGTTCCCTGTGCCCCACAACCTGATGTTCCTGATGAGGTACTTCAGGAGAACGGGAAACGACGAGGCGATCAAGATGGTCAGGAACACGCTGATCAGGATGCGGATGGGCGGTATCTGGGACCACGTAGGTTTCGGGTTCCACAGGTACTCCACCGACAGAGAGTGGAAATTACCCCACTTTGAGAAGATGCTCTACGACAACGCACTCCTGATCTACACCTACTCGGAGGCCTTCCAGATAACTGGAGAGGAGATCTTCGGGAGGACTGCCGAGGAGATAGCCACCTACCTGACAAGGGACATGCTGTCTGAAGAAGGGGGCTTCTACTCGGCTGAGGACGCGGACAGCGAGGGTGAGGAGGGCAGGTTCTACACCTGGACCATGGATGAGCTGAGAGAGGTGCTGACCGAAGAGGAGATGAGGGTAGCCAAGGAGGTGTTCTCCCTTGAGGAGGAGGGGAACTACCTGGAAGAGGCCACCAGAAGGAAAACGGGAAGGAACGTCCTCTACATGAGGAAAACCCTTTCTGAGTATGCGGCAGACCTCGGTTACGGTAAGGAGGACTTGGAGAAGATACTGGAGAGGATAAGGGAGAAGCTGTTTAAGGCGAGAGAAAGGAGGGAGAGACCCCTCAAGGACGACAAGATACTGGCGGACTGGAACGGCCTCGCCATAGCTGGGTTCTCGAAGGCTGGTGTAGTCCTGGGTCGGAAGGACCTGGTAGACATAGCAAAGAGGTGTGCGGACTTTGTCCTCTCAAAGATGGTGAGAGATGACAGGGTCCTGCACAGGTACAAGGAGGGAACTGCGGAGATACCCGGGTTCTTAGAGGACTACGCCTACCTTATATGGGGTCTTACGGAACTTTACTTCGCCACCTTCGAGGG
Organism: Aquificaceae bacterium; assembly: GCA_015487835.1. Classification (GTDB taxonomy): domain Bacteria; phylum Aquificota; class Aquificia; order Aquificales; family Aquificaceae; genus Hydrogenivirga. The sequence goes on along the minus strand of WFOY01000140.1, from coordinate 2,093 downwards.
TGGTTATCTCAAAAAGGCCCTCGAACTCACGGAACACCTCTTTAAACACTTCTGGGACGAGAGGGGAGGCTTCTACAAGACACCCGACTACGGGGAGAAAGTACTTGTAAGGAGGCGTGAGATCTACGACGGTGCCCTACCCTCCGGAAACGGTATCATGGCCTACAACCTCGTGCGCATAGGCAGGCTGACCGGCAGAGAGGAACTGGTGAGGAGATCGGAGGATATACTGAGGTCCTTCGGGGACGAACTGAGACTCGTTCCCTCAGCCTACACCTTCTCGATCATGGCCCTGGACCTTCTAATAAACGGGACCTTTGAGCTTGTGGCCGTTCCTGGATCAAGAGCTGACACGGTTGAAGGCCTCCTCGGTCTTGAGAGGAACTTCCTACCGGAGGGGGTGTTCCTTCTGAAGGACGAAACCGCTGAGGAGATCGCTCCCTACACCAAGGATATGGTAAGCACCGGAGAGACAACCTTCTATCTTTGCAGGAACAACGCCTGCGAGAGACCCACCACAGACCTGGGAGAGGTCCTTGAAAGGATCAGAACCTGATCAGGGTGGCCCCCCAGGTAAGACCACCGCCCATCGCCGTTAGGAGCACAAGATCTCCGCGGTCGATCCTCCCCTCCTTTATAGCCTCGTGGAGGGCTATGGGTATGGAGGCTGCCGAGGTATTGCCGTATCTCTCTATGTTTACGAAGAACCTGCTCATAGGCAGGCCCAGCCTCTCTGCCAGGGACCTTATTATCCTTATGTTGGCCTGGTGGGGTATTACAAGGTCTATGTCCTCAGGACTAACCCCCGCCTCCTCCATAACCTCCCTGCACACCTCCTCCATGTTCCTGATGGCAACCTTGAAGAGCTCCCTTCCCCTCATCCTTATGTAGCCTCCGTTCTCAGCGTAGAGAAGATCCCACAGATCGCCGTCCGAGTACATCCTGGAGGCTATGAGGTCGCTCTCAGTATCGGAGTTCTCCACCACAACCGCACCGGCGCCGTCCCCGAAGAGGACGCAGGTGCTTCTGTCCTCCCAGTCCACTATCTCGGAAAGCTTCTCAACACCGACTATGAGAACTCTTTCCACCTTTCCGGACTTAATCAGTGCATCTGCTACGTCGAGGGCGTATATGAAGCCGCTGCACGCGGCTGTTATGTCGAAGGCGAACCCCTTACCCACACCCAGCTTGGACTGTATCAGGCACCCGGTAGATGGGAACCGCTTCTCAGGTGTTAGGGTGGCCACGAGGACCAGGTCTATGTCCTCCGGAACGAGGCCGGCGTTCCTTATAGCCTCCTCAGAGGCCCTGATCGCCATGTTGATCACGGTCTCCTCCTTCGCGATCCTCCTCTCCTTTATACCTGTCCTGGTTGTTATCCACTCATCGGAGGTGTCGACCATCCTCTCGAGGTCACGGTTGGTGAGGACCGTCTTCGGCACGTAGATACCCGTCCCCGATATTCTCGTACCCATCAGACCTTGGCTCCTTCGGGTATCAGGACCCTTATATTCTCCACCAACTTCCTGTTGAAGTCCAGGGTAAGAAACTCGCCGGCCACCTTGATCGCGTTCTTGATCGCCTTTGCGTTAGCCCTTCCGTGGGTTATTATAACCGGTTTCTTTGCACCGAGCAGAGGTATCCCCCCGTACTCGGCAAAGTCAGCCTTCTTCTTGAACCTCATAAGGGCGGGCATGAGGAGGAAGGCACCCAGCCTGGCTATGAAGCTCCTCTTTATTTCCTCCTTTATCATCTGAACCACCGCGATCCCCAGGCTCTCGCTGGCCTTCAGGATCACGTTGCCTATGAAGCCGTCACAGACTATAACGTCGAAGGTTCCAGCGTATATGTCCCTTCCCTCCGCGTTACCCAGGAAGTTTAGTCCCGTTCGTTTGAGCATCGGGTAGGTCTCCTTCACCAGGTCGTTTCCCTTTCCCTCCTCCTCACCTATGCTGAGGAGGCCCACCCTCGGGTTCTTTATGCCCAGGATCTCCTGGGCGTAGGTGTGTCCTATGACCGCGAACTGCACCAGGTGCCTGGGCTTGGAATCGACGTTCGCACCCACGTCTATGAGGACTGTCCACCCCTTTGGG
>WFOY01000139.1 GCA_015487835.1 Aquificaceae bacterium | reverse complement strand
TACATATACATGAGGGCTTTTAAGGTAGAGAAGCCATTCATGAGAGCTCTTATCTCCACCGTCACGGGAACGGTTCTCTTCTTGGGATCGTGCCTTGCTTTTGTTTGTTCGATCGCAAACTTCCCAACGGGCTGGTAGGTTGGTCAGCGTATCTCCCTCACCTCCACCCAGTCTATCTGCATGAGGGCGTCCGGATCCTCATCGGAGTTTTTGAAGACGAATATACCCGGGCGGTAGTTGGCCCTCAGCTGAGGTATCTCCCCGACCTTGTACCATCTGTTTACATTGACATACGTTTTTCCCTTCCCTACCTCGTCCACCCTGAACCAGGCTATGAACTTCCTCTTTATCCTCTGGAGTTTAAGGGTTATCACGAGCCTCTCGGACTTCGTTATGGACTTAAAGTCAACAGGTGTTCCCCACTTCCCCTTCTCTTTCTTCTGGAACCTCACACCCTTCCGGGGCGCCCAGGGTAACCAGTTGCCGGACACGAAGAGTATGATCTGGTTGTCGTCGTCCTTGTAAAGGACTATCCCAGCCCCCAGGTAGGGGTCCGACGGGGCGACGTGCACGACCCTCATGATCACCTCGTACTGTTTTGGGAGATCCCTTTTCAAGAGTAAGAGGTTGACCGGGCTTGTAAAGGAGTCCTTTTTAAAGGTCTCGGTGACCACCTGAAGGTACCCTTCCTCCACTATCATGTTGTCAGGATTTGGGTTTACAACCTCCCAGTCCTTCTTCAGAGAGCCCCCCTCAAAGTCGTCCGAGAATATAACCCTGCCTACCTCCTCTCTTTTTATGTTCTTCAGGCTCTGGGCGAGTTGCTTTGCGTCCTTCGCCGCGTAGTAGCTCCCTCCACCCGCCTTGGATATCTTGATCAGATCGGTCTCCTCCTTTCCCCCCACCCCGAAACCGACGACGTGTACCTTTATATCAGAAACCGTATTCCTTAAGTCCTTTGCCACCTTCACAGGATCTCCTCCACAGGTCTCCACCCCGTCGGTCACCAGGACTATGGTCTTTCTGCCCTTCTCCTTCTTTAGGATCTCCCCAGCCTTCTGGAGGGTCTTAGCTATAGGGGTAGATCCCTCCTTCGCCTCTAAAGCGGAGATCCTCTCAGATATCTCCTTCCTGTTGTTCGTGCCGAGAGGGACCAAAAGATCTATGGCCGAACAGTCCTTTTTCCCGTAGTGTCCGTAAGCCATCAGGCCGACCCTGAGATCGTCGGGAAGATCCTTCTGAACATCGATCAGAACCTCCTTGGCGATGTCCAGCTTGGTTCTCTCACCTATCCTACCCTTCATGCTGCCAGAAACGTCGAGGACGAAGAGGAGGCTGCCACCAAAGGATAGACCCGCTGCCAGGACCAACCAGAGGATCAGTCCCCTCATGACTCCTCCCTTTTGACTGGGCAAGGGCCCAGTGCGAGGGTATTTATATCCCGCCTGAATGAAGTATCCAGATCCCTCGCAGGCGGCTCTCTGGATACGGATACTATATTACAGCAGGAGGAACTTATCGGTGAATAAATTCAGAATATTCCTTACCTTCCTCCACGTTATCGTTTCCGTGATCGCGGTTGTTTACCTGCACTACTTTGTGGCCATTGTTTTGCCGGATAGATTTCGAAAGATCATATACCCCTTTCAGGAGTTCTACTTTGAGGTGTGGCCCTTTCTGGCCCTGATCCTCGCTCTGGTCGTAACCTACGCGTATATGAAAGTGGTGAGAGTCGATACCCCTTTCAGGAAAGCCCTGTTATCAACTCTTATAGGTTCGGTCCTCTTCTGGGGTTCCTGCATAGGTTTACTCTGTGCTATAGCTCCAGGTTTTAGGAACATGTAAAAAGTTACAATATTCCCCTATGAGGTGGAGTAGGTACTTTCTGTACACACTGAAGGAAGATCCAGCGGAGGCCGAGGCACCTTCCCATAGATTGCTCCTCAAGGCCGGGTTCATAAAGCAGGTTTCGGCAGGTATATACGAGATACTCCCAGCAGGATGGAGGGTGATAAAGAAGATAGAGAGCGTGGTGAGAAAGGAGATGGACCGATCGGGAGCCCAGGAGCTGCTCCTTACGGTTCTGAACCCCGCGGACCTCTGGAAGGAGACAGGAAGGTGGGAGAGCTACGGAAACGAACTCTTCAGGCTAAAAGACAGGAACGGGAGGGAGTACTGTCTTGGGCCCACCCACGAGGAGGAGATAACGGACCTCGTAAGAAGGCACGTGAGGTCCTACAGACAGCTCCCTCTTATCCTCTACCAGATACAGGTCAAGTTCAGGGACGAGAAGAGACCGAGGTTCGGACTCATAAGGGGAAGGGAGTTCATAATGAAGGACGCCTACTCCTTCGATGCGGACGAGATGTCAGCCATGATGTCCTACGAGGCGATGAAGTTCGCCTACGACAGGATATTCAAGAAGCTTAAGATAGACTTCATAATAGCTGAGGCGAGCGTTGGGAACATAGGAGGGTCCATGTCCCACGAGTTCATAGCCTTCACCGACTACGGTGAGGCGAGGGTGGGTTTTTGCGAAGGTTGTGGGTACGCGGCGAACGCTGAGATAATACCCCTAAAAAGACCAGACCCGGAAGAAGAGGAGGAGAGACCCTTAGAAAAGGTGAAGACCCCTGGAACGGACACGATAGAGTCGCTCTCTGACTTCCTCAAGGTCCCACCGAGGAAGATCCTAAAAGCTCTCCTCTACAGGGTAGGAGATGGCTGGACCATGGTCCTCATAAGGGGAGACAGGGAGGTGG
>WFOY01000138.1 GCA_015487835.1 Aquificaceae bacterium | reverse complement strand
TCCCGTCTTCGGTGTAGACTATGTGTTCAAACCCCTCCTCCTTTATCCAGTCCAGCATGCTGAGCTGTTCAGCAGTCCTCGCACCGTAAACGATTACCACCTCTCTGCCCATGTCCCGGAGCCTCTTCCCGAACAGGGTAAGCCCGGCGAGGCCCACACCACCCCCTAGGAGGAGGTGCCTCTCACCCTCGTAGCGGAACAGTCCCTTTCCTAAGGGGCCGAAGGCCCTCACCCTCTGTCCAGGTTCCCATTCGCTCATGATCCTCGTCCCCCTCCCCACAACGTCGTAGAAGATCCAGACCTCCTCCCCCCTGACGTCTCCCACTGCGAAGGCCCTCCTTCCCATAGGGTCGTAGCTCTCCGAGACCTCCATCATCAGGAACTGTCCAGCCTTCACGGTCTTGGCCACCTTTGGGGCTAACAGCTTCAGAAGCCAGGTCCTTCCAGAAAGGTGGACGTTCTCGCTGACCTCGAGCAGGTGATCTTCCATCGGAACTATTATTTTATTTTCTTATGAGGGTCTTAATAGCTGTCCTTCTTTTGATCCTGTCCCTGGGCTTCTCCCTCGAGGACAGGTGGTACCCGAACGTTAAGGAAGGCATCCAGGTAGCCAAGGAGAAGGGAAAGCTGGTCATGTTCTACTTCTGGGAGGAGGGATGCACTTACTGCAAGTATATGGAAGAGGTCGTGTTCGTTGACCCTAAGGTTTACAGGTACATGCACGAGAAGTTCGTGATCGTCCCTGTGGACACGGACAACTTCCCTCCAGATCTTGACAGGAGGTTCAGGGTTCTTGGCACGCCCACCTTCATAATCTACGATCCCAGAACAGACAGGATAGTCTTCCAGATAATAGGCATGCAGGAGATCGATGACTTCCTGAAGCTCATGGTCACAGCCTGCAGGAAGGCCAAGGTTATGGAGTGCTGAGTTGTCCCTCAGGGACAGGGTACTTAAGATCAGGATACTCCTCCTGGACGTTGACGGCGTGCTCACGGACGGGAGGTTATACTACACCGACTCGGGGGAGACCCTGAAGGTCTTCGATGTCAGGGACGGACTCGGCATAAAGATGATCCAGAGCTTAGGTATAAAAACCGGCGTCATCTCCGGCAGGGACTCCCCCGCTCTGAAGAACAGGCTGGAGGAGCTCGGCATAGACGAGATCCACATGGGCAGGTTCAGGAAGGACGAGGTCCTGGACACTATCCTCAAAAAGCACTCCCTATCTCCCGAAGGTGTGGCCTTTATAGGCGACGACCTGGTGGACGTCCCCGTCCTGAAGAGGGTGGGCTTCCCGGTGGCTGTCAGGAACGCTCCCTACGAGGTCAGGAAACACGCCGTCTACGTGACCAGATCGGAGGGTGGAAGGGGTGCCGTCCGTGAGGTCGTGGATCTTATCCTAAAACTCTCCGGGAAAGGTGAGATAATAAAAGGAGGGAGATGAAGACCCTCCTCGCTCACGTATCCTTCGTGATACTATCGATCAGCTCCTTGGCTTACATAGACAGGCTCAGGGAGGAATCTAAGATCTTCACGGAGGAGATGAGCATAGCCAGGCAGGTAGGTATAAAGGTGGTGGGGGAAGGAGGTGCCGAGTGGTCCATAGAGGGAAGAGAGCTCTTTTCCCTGGGGAGGCTCGTGAGGCTTCAGAGCGTGTTCATGTGGTCCAGAGGTTACGTGGTAAAGGCAGACCAGGTGGTCATAGACAGGCACACCAACACGGCCGACCTTAAAGGGAACGTGGAGATAAGGGGGGAGGCCCTCTTCGTCAAGACTGAGGAGGCCAAGGTTAACTTCCTGAAGGACACCATAACCGGCGGGGGCGACGTTTTCCTGTGGAGGGGAACCAACTACGTGGAGGGGAGAGGGTTCAGAGTCAGGCTAAAACCCCTGAGGGTTATAATAGGCAGTGTCAGGGCAAAGCATGATATATAAAGGGATCCTGGTTCTGGTCCTCACTGGCCTCGCCTACGCCCAGCCTATAACCGGGGAGGCCGAGAGCCTGACCTTTGAGAAGAACAAGCTCATATACAAGGGCAAGGTAAGGCTCGTGAGGGACAGGTCGGTCCTCAGGGCGGACAAGGTCACCATACTGATAGATGACCAGGGGAAACCCCAGAAGCTCATAGCCGAGGGTAACGTGATCTACACGGAGCCCGGAAGAAGGGCGGTTGCCTCTTACGCCGAGTACGACCTTAAAACGGAGACCATAGTCCTCAGAGGAAACGCTCGGGTCGAGGAGGAAAAGAACCTCATAGAGGCGGAGGAGATCGTGTATGATAGAAAGAACAACCTCCTGAGAGCGCTGGGTAAAGGAAAGAGGGTGAGAACCATATACATAGAGGAGGAGAGAGATGAAGAAGTCAGACATAAGCAAGGAGATAGCCAGGAGAAGGGGAATACCCCAGAGGAAGGCCCGCACGATAGTGGATCACGTCTTCTCCATAATGGCGGAGGCTCTCACCAGGGGTGAGAAGATAGAGATAAGGGGCCTGGGGACCTTCAAGGTCAGGAAGAGACCCTCCCGCTTCGTCAAGGACCCAAGGACCGGAGCCGAGATATTTGTCAAGGAGAGGTTCGTCCCCACCTTTAAGATGGGTAAGATAATGAAGACAAACTTAAATTCTAAGGAATGAAGTATGACGTCATTATCGTAGGTGCAGGTCCAGCAGGAAGCACGGCCGCCTACGTACTGGCAAGAGGTGGGTCCAGGGTTCTCCTCGTGGACTTCAAGAGAAAGGTAGGGTCACCCGTTCAGTGCGCCGAGTTCGTCCCTATCCAGATATCCTACAGGTTCCCCGAGTTCTTCACTGAGGAGACAGTGGCCCAGAAGATAGATGACATGGTCCACCTAACGCCCTGGGGTGAGGTGGTCAGATCGGAGTCGCCCGGCTTCATGCTGAGGAGGGACAGGTTCGACCACCTGATCGCGGACCTCGCCCTCAAGGAGGGGGCAGACCTAATGCTCAGGACCCTCTTCCTCGGCTTTGAGGACGGAAAGATCTGGCTTGAGCACATAGACACGAGGACCAGGTTCCCCGTGGAGGCGGACCTGGTCATAGGAGCCGACGGCCCGAGGTCGAGAACGGCGAGGATAACGGGCGACCACACCAGAACCTTCCTCACCACCGCCCAGTTCACAATGCCCCTTAGGGAGACCCTACGGGATCTCATCATATACTTCAGGGACTACATACCGGGCGGTTACGGCTGGGTTTTCCCAAAAGGGGAACTTGCCAACGTAGGTGTGGGAATAGACCCTGACTTTGGCGTGAACGTTATGGATGTACTCAGGAGGTTCGTGAAGGAGGTCGTCGCCGACGGCTTCGTGGAGGAGAAGATCCTGTCCAGGACGGGAGGATGGATACCCGCGGAAGGGATCAAAAGGCCCTTCAGGAGGAAAGTCCTCCTCGTTGGAGACGCAGGTGGTTTCTGCCATCCCATAACGGGGGGTGGCATAGCCAACGCCGTCCTGACGGGTGCGATGGCGGGGGAGGCGATCCTGGAGGGTTCCCCCGAGGACTACGAGGAGGAGGCCATGGACGTGTTCGGTGAAACGCTCACGAAGGCAGCTCTCAAGAGGGTAAAATATATGAAATCTTGGGATGACCTTGAGTTTATAATCCCGAGAACCTGGATAGCCTTCGACGAGTACTGGAAGGAGGAATGAAATGATAGATATAGCTTTGGCTCAAGGCAGAGAAGGCCCCTCGCCTGGGGGAGCGATCCTGTTCCAGATCCTGTTCCTGGCCGGGATCTTTCTGATCTTTTACTTCCTGATAATAAGACCCCAGAGGAAGGAAAGGGAGAGGCACAGGAGACTTCTGGAGAGCCTGAGGAAGGGTGACAGGGTGATAACCTCGGCGGGTATATGGGGCACCGTGGTGGAGATAGGAGACAGGACCGTAACCTTAAAGGTGGACGCGAACACGAGGATAACCTTCTCTAAGGAGGCGGTCATAGCCCTACAGCCTGACTACGAGAAGAGAAAGGAGGAGAAGGAGAAGAAGTAGGAGGTTCCGCCATGATCGAGAGGAAGATGATCATAGGCGGTGAGTGGGTGGAGAGAGACGAAAAGATAGATGTAGTCTACCCCTACACAGGGGAGGTCGTGGGAAGGGTCCCCAAGGGAACGGAGGAGGACGTCCAGAGGGCCGTAGAACTGGCCAAGGAGGGCTTCAAGGAGATCTCCTCCCTCACACCTTACGAGAGGTACGAGATCCTGATGAGGGCCGCCGAGATCCTGAAGAAGAGGTCCGAGGAGTTCGCGAAGACTCTCGTCCTCGAGGTGGGGAAGACCATAAGGGAGGCGAGAACCGAAGTTGCAAGGGCCATCCAGACCCTGATCTTCTCCGCCGAGGAGGCGAAGAGGGTCCACGGAGAGACCTTCCTACCCGACGCCCACCCAAACGGCGTGGGTAAGGTCGGTTTCTACATAAGGGTCCCCGTAGGCATAGTCTCCGCCATAACCCCCTTCAACTTCCCCCTCAACCTCTCCATGCACAAGGTAGCACCAGCCCTCGCCTGTGGTAACGCTGTTATCCTTAAGCCTTCCGAGAGGACACCTCTAACGCCCCTCATGCTCGGGGAGGTCCTCCTTGAGGCTGGAGTCCCACCGAAGGCCCTCTCCGTTATACCCGGATACGGAGACGTGGGAAAGGCCATGACGACGCACCCGGACGTTAGGGTCGTCTCCTTCACGGGGAGTAAGAAGGTGGGTGAGATCATAACGAGGCAGGCGGGCATAAAGAAGGTGGTCCTCGAGCTCGGATCCAACTCAGCGATAGTGGTCCACAAGGACGGCGACCTCGAGAGAGCCGTTGAGAAGGCTGTCCTCGGAGGTTACGCCATAGCGGGTCAGGTCTGCATCTCCGTCCAGAGGGTCTTCGTCCACGAGGAGGTCTTCGAAACTTTCCTGGAGAAGCTAAAAGCGAGGGTAAAGAAGCTCAAGGTGGGTGATCCCATGGACGAGGAGACGGACGTTGGTCCCATGATAACAGAGCAGGAGACCTTGAGGATAAGGGAGTGGATAGAGG
>WFOY01000137.1 GCA_015487835.1 Aquificaceae bacterium | reverse complement strand
GATGATCGTAGAGGACGCCCACAGGTTCGGCCTCTCCCAGCTTCACCAGCTGAGGGGGAGGGTGGGCAGGTCTGAGAGGAAGTCTTACTGCTATCTTGTTGTACCCGAGGAGATCATCAGGTCGAGGAGCGAGGCCCTGAGGAGGCTAAAGGTTCTGGTACGAACCAACGACGGTTTCAAGGTGGCCGAGGAGGACATGAAGATAAGGGGTCCTGGAGAGATCCTCGGCGTTTCCCAGTCAGGGTACTTCGGCTTCAACATCGCCAACCTGGCCAGGTCTTACGACAGATCTGTCCTTGTGAAGGCGAGAGAGGACGCAAAGAGGATCCTGGAGAGGGACCCAAAGCTCGAGAGGCACAAGGACCTCAGAGACCTAATCCTGTACAGGTACGGGGACCGTATGGACCTTAGCTTCATAGCTTAGGCACCACCCTGGTGCCTGCTCCTCGAACTTCAACCCGCCTTGAAGGGGGGTACGTTCGCTCCGGCGAACAGGTCTATCTCTTCTTCACCGGTTATGAGGGCCATCTCCGATACGATCTTCTCGAGGCCAGCTTTTAAGAAGCTCTCCTCCACGAACAGTATCCTGCCTTCCGGGTTGATGAGGTACAGGGTGGGGACCACCTCTACCTTATAGTCCAGAGACACCCTGTAGTCGGGGGCGTCGATCAGCTGGGGGAAGGTAAGGCCGTAGTCACCTCTGAACCTGTCCGCCTCCTCCGGAGGATCCTGGACTATACCCAGGAAGTGGACCTTACTCCCGTAGGCCTTGTGGATCTTCTCCACGAACGGGAGAGTCAGCTGGCAGGTTGGGCAGGTGACCTTGTAGAAGGTCAGCATCTTGAACCCGTCGAGGTCCGAGATCCGGACCTCCCTGCCCGAAATATCCGGCAGTTTAAAGTCGGGAGCTGTCTCACCCACGTTCAAGGGCATATCACAACCTCCCCATGAGCATGAGTTGTCTCATGGTCTCCTGGTAGGCACGCTTCACCTCAAGGGTCGCCTTTCTAACATCGGCAAAGCCTAAGATCCCCGAGGACATGGCTATGTTCCTACAACCGGTCTTTATAACATCCGGGACCCTGTAGGGCATTATCCCCCCTATGGCTACGATCGGCTTTTTTGACACCCTGACGGCCTCCGCAAGGGCGTCGAGGCCCACCAGCCTGTAGCTGTCCTTTGTAGATGTGGGGTAAACAGACCCGAAACCTATGTAGTCTATGGGGAGTTCCTGGGCCCTCTCCAGATCCTCTAAGGAGTTCACCGTGTAGCCTACGTACATCCTGTCACCTACGACCTTTCTGACCGCCTCGGGAGGCATGTCCTCCTTGCCGACGTGGACACCGTCAGCCTCAACAGCGAGCGCCAGGTCGGGCCTGTCGTTGACCACAAGGTCCGCCCCGTATCTTTTAGTTATGTCCCTGAGTTTCAAGAGTTCCTCGTACATCTGCCTGGTGTCCTTGGTCTTGAACCTGTACTGAACTGCGGTTATGCCTCCCTGGAGGGCCTCCTCTACGGTCTTAAAAAGGTCCCTGTCCTTGAAGTAACGGTCGTCGGTTATGAGGTATAGCGTAAGGTTCATCTCTTCCTCCTTTGTGGCGGAGAGGGAGGGATTCGAACCCTCGGAGGGCTGTTAACCCTCTGCCGCTTAGCAAGCGGCCGCCTTCGGCCACTCGGCCACCTCTCCTGAGTTTTAAAATTATATCACCCATGAACATTTTCGACCGTTACATCCTGGTCAACTTCCTGAAGATACTTGCCACGTCCATCTTGGTCTCCGTGGTGATCATACTCCTCTACAGTTTGGCCGAGTTTATGATAGCGTTCAAGGTAAGGAGCTTGGATCTTGGAGTTAGGTACTCTGTATATCTCCTGCCTTTAGGGATATACATAATGTTTCCGCTCCTCGCAGGGGTGTCCGTTATAGTCCTCCTGAGGAGGATCTTCTCCAAAAGGATCGACCTCACGGCCCAGAGCTTTGGGCTGTCCCCCCTCAGGTTCTCCCTGCCGGTTATAGTCGCCGTCAGCCTCTTCTCGGTTACCTTCCTCGTACTCAACGAGAGCTTCATACCTGGACTGTTCAAGAAGGTCTGGTATATGGAGAAGGTCTTTAAAAAAAAGCAGGAGGTTGGCAGGATAGTTGAGGACCTCTGGTTCGTGAAGACCACCGAAGGGAAGAGATACTACGTCTACGTGGACAGCCTGGACGTGATCACTGGCAGGTTCGCCAACCTGTTCCTCCTGGTCACATCCCTTAGGGGAGATGTGCTTGGCGTTGTGGAGAGCAGGGTGGGTGTGTGGTCGGGCACAAAGCTCACCGTAGAGGCTGGAAGAGCCTACAGCTTCGTGGAAGGCACACCCTCAGGGGACCTTAAGGGTTTTGTCCTCGAGACGGGGATAGACCTTAGCGAGGTGGGTCTTTTTGCGGAGAAGATAGAGCACCTCAGGACCTCCTCCCTACTGACCCTCTACATGAAAGGTAGCAGGATAGGTTTCGACACGGACAGGTACATGGCCGAGATCCTCTTCAGAGGCGGGATGTCCATGCTGGGTCTGGTTGTGGTCGTGCCGCTTCTGAGGCACCTCTTCAGGAGGAGGGACGTAAGGACAGCCTTTCTGGTGCTAGTCCTGAACCTGATAGTGGGCTGGGTGGTCGTCATATCCCCCAAGGTGGCCACCGGTAAGGTGAACCTGCCACCCCAGTACTACCTGGTACTTATAGCTGCCCTCGGCATCTACGTTCTAAAAGGAGTTTACGATCTTGGCAAAGGCTTCAGGGTCTAAGCTCGCCCCACCAACAAGGAGGCCGTCCACCTCTTTATGCTTCATGAACTCGGGGGCGTTCTCGGGGTTTACACTGCCCCCATACAGGACCCTTGTCCTGCCCTCAGATTTAGGGTTGATCTCTTTCAGGAGGTCTTTGATGAAACGGTGAACGGTAACTGCATCCTCAGGTTTAGCCGGAACCCCGGTCCCTATGGCCCAGACGGGTTCGTAGGCTACGTCCAATAGGTCGGTAAGGCCCTCTATCCCCGACAGTGCCAACCTTATCTGGGTTTCCACAACCTTGAAGGTCATCCCAGCCTCCCTGTCCTCTATCCTCTCCCCCACACAGAGTATTGGTCTTACACCCCTTTCTAAGCAGGCGACCAGCTTCCTGTTTATCACCTCGTCAGACTCTCCGAATATGTGCCTCCTCTCCGAGTGCCCCACTATAACGTAGGAGCAGCCGACCTCCTTTATCATGGGGATCGAGATCTCACCGGTGAAGGCTCCCTTCTCCTCGTAGTGGCAGTTCTGGGCTCCGATCTTGATGGGTGTGTCCTTTAGGATCCTGCCCGCAACGTAGAGGGCTGTAAAGGGTGGGCAGATAAGGACCTCCCTGTCCTCGGGTGTGCCGAGGATCTTCAGGAACTTCGTCAGGTAATCCTCCGTTTCCGCTACCGTCTTGTTCATCTTCCAGTTGGCGGCTATAAGCCTCATGGAGAATAATTTTACAGGTTGACATGCCAGAGTAAAAACCTAAAATAGAGGAAGCCCTTGACAAAACGGAGGGAGGGTTCACCTGAATGGCGATCCTGACCTTAAGGGGTTTACTGTCTCTTGTCACGTGGATCCTCTTGGCCACAGCGGTGTTGGCCCAGCAGACTGAAGACAGACTGCCCGTTTACAAGCTGAACCTGAAGAGGCTCGAGGACTGGAAGAACTTCAGCGGTGCGGGAGCCAAGGGGAAGGTCGGTCCGAAGGGGGTTGGGTTTCTGGTTGAGAACCTCAGCGTGTTCCAACCTGTGAACGTGTTCCTGATCTCTCAGGAAAAGGACAAGGTGCTTAGGCTCGATATCTACAAGTACAGGTTTGAAAAGCCCGAAAGGACGCTGACCACAGACAGGGAAGGCGTAGCAGTGGCTATGTTGAGGACCCAAGGCGATCTCAGGGTCAAGGTCTCGGGTCCGGAGGGAGCCGGTTTCTACCTGGCGATAATCGTGGGTGACGAGATCGACCCCGAACCCCACAAGGTGATCTACACTCCCGAAGAGGTAGGCGGTGGGGAAAAATCCAAAGGTTCGGGTGTGCCTGGGTGGTTTCCGGTAGGTCTTCTCTTGGTGATCGCTGGTGTGGGTCTCGTTATCCTAAAGAGGAGGAGGGGATGAGGATCTTTTTCGGGTCCGTTGTCCTGGTGTTGTTCTTTGTCTGGGGAGTTTCCCACGGACAGCCTGTCTCCCCCTTTGAGGTCAGTGCGGAGAGTGTCTTAAAGGTCTCTGGGAACGCAGGCAAGATAACGAGCGCCCTTGACCTCTTAGGAAAGATGGACGCTGTCAGGAACGTCGTCAAGAAGATAATGGAGAGCAACTACTCTCCCCTCACGAAGGTGGACCAGGAGATACTCGCCTCACCCCAGGGACTTCCCAGGTTACCCTCGGCCTGCAAGGCAGTTAAGAGGTGCTGGGACTGCTATAAAAGCAGGAGCCCGAGGAAGATAGAGGATATAAACGTGCTCCTCATAAAGGCGAGGGCCATATACATTGCCACAAAGGATTTCGTTACAGACGCTGTTGCCTTCGGGGACGCTATGGCTTCGCTGCCCGGGTTCGGCGTCGGTTGGCCCTCGGAGAGGAAGAAGATACTGGACAGCTTCAAGGACTTCAAGGCCAAGTACAACAGGAAGATAGACGAGTTCATAATGGATCTCGAGCTTGCCATGAAGGCCCTCTCGGAGTGCGAGAGGGAACACCTCGGGACCGAGGATTGGTTTGAGAGGTACGGGATCCTGTACGTGGACTTTGTGAGGTACTACTACAGGGCTAAGTAATTAGCCTCCGCCTGATCGAGGATCCAACCCTCTCGAACATCTCGTAGACCACAGGTATGACGAAGAGGCTTAAGGGCAGGGCCGTGGTGAGGCCTCCTATAACGGATAGGGCCAGAGGTTTCCTTAGCTCAGCACCTTCAGTGAGGCCAAGGGCAACGGGGAGCAGGGCGAACATTATGGTGAGCGTGGTCATAAGTATAGGCCTCAGCCTCTCCTTCCTGGCCTTCATTATGGCTTCCCTCACAGGCTCTCCCTCCTTCCTGAGCTGGATAATCCTCTCTATGAAAAGGACCGAGTCCCTCGCCACCAGACCTATGAGGAGTATGATGCCGAAATAGGAGGGCACGTTGAGGGTGTTCCCGGTAAGGTATATGAGCCCGAAAACACCGGATATAGCCAACGGCAAGGTGATCATAACCGTGAGGGGGTGTATCAGGCTCTCGAAGAGAGAGGCGAGGACCATGTAGACCCCGACAACGGCCACTATCAGGGCCACCGCGAGTCCTCTGAAGGCCCTCTGGAACTCCTTGGTCTGGCCGGTGGGCTCGAAGGTGTAGCCGGGAGGCAGGGTCCTCTTCAGGAACCCCTCTATCTCCTCTATCGCCTGGCCCAGGGTCTTGCCCTCCAAGTTGGCGAAGACCATGAAGGAGTACTGTCTGTTGTACCTGTTTATAACGGTGTAACCGGGGGCGAGTTCGTAGTTTATCACCGATGTGATCGGGACCAGATCTCCGTTCCTGGACCTAACGTAGACCTTCTTCAGGTTCTCGTAGGTTCTCAGGAAGCTCTCCTCGGCCTTCACGTAAACGTCGTAGCTCTCGGACCCTATCTCGTAGGTTCCCACCCAGAGCTTCCCGAAGAGGGCAGTCAGCGTGTTCGCTATGTCCTCCACCGAGATCCCAAGGTCGTAAACCCTGTTCCTGTCCACAGTTATCCTGATCTCGGGCTGGTTTATCCTTATGTCCGTGTCCACATCCGTGTAACCTCCCAGGCTCTCTAAGTAGGCGGTCAGCCTCTGGGCTATCCTGGCGAGCTCCTCGAGGGAGTCGCCCCTCACGACATACTGGATGTCCGTCTGCCTACCGCCTCTCGCACCTATGACCGAGGGCACATCCACGGAGGCCCTGACGTCCTTTATCTTCCTTATCTCCCTTCTGATCATGCCCATCACAACCTTCTGGTGGGGTCTCTCCCTCCTGTCCTTTAAGGTGACGAAGAATATGCCACCGTTCACGGTAGGTCTTATCAGACCCTCCCCGACGGCCATACCGTACCTGAGGATGTAAGGGTTTGACATGAGGACCTTTTCTATCTCCCTGGCCTTTCTGTTCGTGAACTCGAAGGAGGACCCGAGGGGCGTCTCGAACCTGATTATGAACCTCCCCTCATCAACGAGGGGGAAGAACTCCTTTTCGGTCATCTTGGCCAGCTGGACACCTAAGACAACGGTGCTGAGGGACACGAGGATCACCACCAGCTTGTGGTCTAAAGCCCAGCGGAGGGCTCTGTCGAAGGCCACCTCGAACCTTTCGTAGGCCCTCATGAAGGGGTTTCTCTCCCCTGGTCTCACGAGCCTTGCCGAGATCATGGGCGTGAAGGAGACGGACACCAGAAAGGATATGGCTATGGCGGTTATTAGGGTTAGGGTAAATACGCTGAAGAAGGTACCTATAGGCCCCTTTAAGAATAGGACTGGAAGGAATATAACTATTAAAGAGGAGGTTGAGGCAAGGAGAGCGAATATGACTATCCTCGTTCCCCTTTCGGCCGCCTCCGTTCCCCTCAGCCCTTCCTCGTTCCTCCTGTAGATGCTCTCAAGGACAACGATCGCGTCGTCGATAACTATACCCACGGCTACTGCGAGGGCTATGAGGGTC
>WFOY01000136.1 GCA_015487835.1 Aquificaceae bacterium | reverse complement strand
GTATAAGAGACAGGCCATACACATGCCGGACACCTTCACGGAAACCTTTGCGAGACACTTAGACTCCCTCTGTCATTTGAGGGTGGTCGAGGCAAAGGAGGGGGAGAGGGTAGAAGGGGGCAAGGTTTACGTTTCGAGGGGGAGGATCCACATGGTAGTAAAAGGAACTCCGGAGAGGGCTGTTCTCCACTACGTCTCCGACGACAGCTACGTATACAAACCCTCCGCAGATCTCCTTTTAAAGACTGCAGCCGAGGTCTTTGGGCCGGACACCATCGGCGTCGTCATGACAGGTATGGGGAACGACGGATCAAAAGGCATAGTGGAGGTGAAGAGGAGGGGAGGGGTCACGATCGCCGAAGACCCGAAGACCGCCATCCTATGGGCTATGCCTGAGAACGCCATTAAAACAGGATGCGTTGACTACGTGGTCCCGAAGGAGAAGATGGCTGACCTTCTCGTGAGGCTCGCCTCCGTTCAGAGGTAACCAGCCTCGACCCCTATGCAGGCGTTGTAAACGAACCTTATCCTGTCTTTGTACTTTTCTATCACCTCGTAGTTCTCAGCACCCGGCTGGAGCCAGACCACCTTGGCACCTATATCGATAGCCTCTTGAACTATAGGTTCCACGTGGGTTGGGTTCCTGTATACATTCACTATGTCCACGGGTTCTGGAACGTCCCTCAGGGAGGGGAGGACCTCGATGTCGAATATACGTTGGCCTGCGTACTTGGGGTTCACTAGGTAAACCCTGTGCTTTCCTTTCCTTACCACCTTCTCGGTTGTGTAGTAGGAAGGTCTCTCCGGGTTTGGTGATATGCCAACAACAGCGACCACCTTCGCGGACTTCAGGACCTCGAGAGCGTCCTCGCTGTGCTTGACCTCCATGGGCAACCTCCGGGAAAAGTATTTTAAAATATTTAAGCCATGAAGAGGGGAGTGGTAGGGATAGTTCTGGTCCTGGCGTTCCTCATATCCTCTTGTGCGGAGGCTGTTCTGATCGGTGTAGGTGCGGCCGCGGGAGGTGCTGCGGGCTACTACGCAGGCAAGAAGGGCTACAAGGTGAAGATAGAAAAAGAGGAAGAATGAGAGGTCTACACCTGATCCTTTTCCTCCTCGTGTGGGTTGCGGTCGCGGGAGGCAGTACTGTGGTGGAGAGGAAGATCGAAAACGGCGTCACCATCCTGGTGAAGGAGACGGAAGGTAAGGGTATAGTCTCCGGGGTCGTGTTCTTCAGAGGCGGTCAGAGGGGGGAGGAGAAGCCCGGGGTCACCAACCTACTCTTTACGGTCATGCTGAAAGGTAGTGAAAAGTTCCCCACCTCCTACGACGTTTCCCTGCCTTTTGAAAAATACGGCGGTTATATTTACTCCTCCTCCGCGGACGACTTTTCGGAGATAGGCTTCTCTACGAAGGTGGAGGGTCTGGAGGAAGCCCTGAGCGTAATAGAGGACGTTGTAAAAAACCCCCTCCTCAGAGAGGAAGACATAGAGAGGGAAAAGAGGAACACCCTCGTCGCCATAAGGTCCAAAAGAGAGAGGGGAATGGAGTTCGCCATGGAGAACTTAAGAAGGCTCACCTACAGGGGGACGCCCTACGAGACCTCTACTCTTGGGACCGAAGAGAGCGTAGCTTCGATAAAAAGGGAAGACCTTATAAAGAGGCTCGAGGAGGTGAGGAGGGGAGGGAACATAGTGGTTAGCGTGGTAGGAGACGTAAAGGCTGAGGAGGTAATACCCAAACTCGAAAGGATCTTCAAAGACATACCGCCGGGGTCTATCGAGGAGGAGGAGATAAGAAACCCTATCGAGGAGGAGAAAGTCCTCAGGATAAAGAGGGAGGGGACTCAGGCTACGATACTCTGCGCATTCAACGCACCGGACAAGGACACGAAGGACTACTTCACCTTCAAGGTCTTGGCGAGCGCATTGGGTGACGGTATGACCTCAAAGCTCTTTATAGAGCTGAGAGAAAAGAGAGGCTACGCCTACGCAACTTACGCCTTCTACCCAACGAGGTTCCACTCCCCGAGGCTCTTCGCCTACATAGGAACATCTCCCGAGAAGAAGGAGGAAGCTCTCAAAGACCTCCTCTCCCTCGTGAAGGATCCGGACCTCACCGAGGAGGACGTGAAGATAGCCAAGAACAAGATAGTGGGGGACTTCCTCTTAGACCACCAGACGAGGATAAGGCAGGCTTGGTATTTGGGTTTTTACGAAGTTATGGGCTTCGGTTGGAGGATGGACGAGGAATACACCGAGAGGATAAAAGGTGTCACACTCGAAGAGGTGAAGGAGGCGGTTAAAAAATACCTTAATCGTTATCACTGTGTCGTAGTGGAACCCTGAATAAAATTAAGTCCATGGAGGCGATAATAGGTGTCGTCACGGTTTCGGACAGGGCGAGCAGGGGAGAGTATGAGGACATCAGTGGAAAGGCTATCATCGAGTATCTCAAAGAAGTCATAAAGACACCCTTCAGGATAGAATACCGCGTGATACCCGACGAGAGAGAAGTAATAGAAAAAACTCTCATAGACCTCGTCGACAACGTGGGTTGCAGTTTGATACTCACAACCGGAGGAACGGGACCAGCTCCGAGGGACGTGACCCCAGAAGCCACCGAAGCTGTCTGTGAGAAGATGCTCCCCGGCTTCGGTGAACTCATGAGGGAAGTCTCCCTGAAGCAGGTCCCGACAGCGATCCTATCGAGGCAAACCGCAGGGATAAGGAAGCACTGCCTCATAGTTAACCTTCCGGGGAAGCCCCAGTCGATAAGGGTATGTCTTGATGCTGTTTTTCCCGCCATACCCTACTGCATAGACCTCATAGGGGGAGCCTTCATAGACACATATGAGGACAAGGTAAAGGCCTTCAGACCCGGTAAGTGATAGAATTCTCATAAGG
>WFOY01000135.1 GCA_015487835.1 Aquificaceae bacterium | reverse complement strand
GACTGGGAGTTCGCAAAGAAGTACGGCCTTGAAATACTCCCCGTCGTCCTACCGGAAGACCAGGAGTGGGACTTCGAAAAGGGAGCCTACGAGGGCAGGGGTAAGCTCGTGAACTCGGGTGAGTTCGACGGGATGGACTCGGAGATTGCTAAGAGGGAGATAACCAGGTGGTTGGAAGAAAAAGGTCTCGGAGAGTTCAAGGTAACATACAGGTTGAGGGACTGGAACATCTCAAGGCAGAGGTACTGGGGGACTCCCATACCCGTTGTTTACTGCGACAGGTGTGGAACAGTTCCCATCCCCGAGGACCAGCTCCCGGTTCTTCTGCCGACGGACGTGGTGTTTACCGGCAAGGGCAACCCCCTCGCCACCTCCGAGGAGTTCGTAAACACCGAGTGTCCCAAATGCGGCGGTCCCGCAAGGAGGGAGACGGACACCATGGACACCTTCTTCGACTCCTCCTGGTACTTCCTTAGGTTCTGCGACCCGAAGAACGAGGAGGAACCCTTCTCCAGAGAGTCAGTGAGGAGGTGGATGCCCGTAGACATATACATAGGCGGTATAGAACACGCAGTGCTACACCTTCTCTACGCCAGGTTCTTCCAGAAGTTCTTAAAGGACCTTGGCCTCGTAGATCAGGAGGAGCCCTTCGATAGGTTGATAACCCAAGGCATGGTCCTCAAGAGGTGGGTTAGCGTCGGGAGGCTCCTTGACCACTTAGGTCTTACGGAGGAGGACAGCCTCGACCTCCTTATAACAAAGCTTAAGGAGGTGGGATGAGATGGCGATGAGTCAGGAGTTCCAGATAGCTATAAACCTCATCAAGAAGTTCTCCGACATACTCAGGCAGATCTCCGACTGCCCCGACCCTGAGTGTGCCAGACCGCTCATAGAGAGCGTGAAGCACCCTGTGGCCAACGCTCTCGTCCAGGTTAAGTCCGGGGAGGGTCCCCTGAAGGAGGAGCTGGTTCAGCCCCTAACCGTGATGGTCTCCCAGATGAGGGATCTCACCAACTTTGAGGCCCTGAAGGGTGCCATACCCCACCTTCTATCGCTGATCGAGAAGGTAGAGGCCCTGGAGGCCCAGTCGGCGGAAAAGAAGGAAGGGGGCTGATGATAAAGTACCTCATAAAGAAGGGGACCCTTATAGACCCCTCCCAGAACCTGGAGGGTGTCTACGACATCCTGGTGGAGGGAGACAGGGTAAAGAGGATAGGGACGGATATATTCGAGCCCGAAGCGGAGATCATAGACGCGGAGGGCCTTGTGGTCGCTCCAGGATTCGTTGACCTCCACACCCACCTCAGGGATCCGGGGCAGACTTACAAGGAGGACATAGAGAGCGGGAGCAGGTGTGCGGTCGCCGGAGGGTACACGACTGTAGTCTGCATGCCCAACACCGATCCCCCCATAGACTCACCTTGGGTAGCAGAGTACGTCCTTTTAAAGTCCAAGTGCCTAAACATCTGTAACGTTCTCCCCGCCGGAGCCGTGACAAAGGGTAGGAGGGGGAAGGAGCTCACCGATATGTACTCCCTCAAAGAGGCAGGTTGCGTAGCCTTTACCGACGACGGGTCCCCCGTGATGGACTCGGGTCTCATGAGGAAGGCCCTCGAGATATCGGCCCAGATAGGTGTCCCCATACTGGATCACTGTGAGGACGACAGCATAGCCACGGGGTCGGTGAACGGGGGTGAGGTATCCGCCCTGATCGGCTTCTCCTCGAGGCCTCCGGAGGCCGAGGACGTGCTGAACGCAAGGGACTGTATCCTGGCCTACCACACGGGTGGACACATCCACATACAGCACCTCACCACCGCCCTCGGTGTGGACATAGTGAGGTACTTCAAAGACAAAGGATCAAAGGTAACCTGCGAGGTGAACCCCTACCACCTTATACTCTCCGAGGAGGAGATCCTAAGACAGGGATCCCTCGCCAGGGTTAACCCGCCCCTCAGGAGGGAGGAGGACATCAAGGCTCTAAGATCCGCCCTGGTGGACGGGACGATAGACTGCGTCGCAACGGACCACGCCCCCCACGCAGGCTTTGAGAAGGGCCTCGTGGAGGGTGCCATGCCCGGCATGATAGGGCTCCAGACGGCCCTCTCGGTGATGATCTCCCTGGTCTCCGAAGGTGTCATAACGCTGAAGAGGATGGTCCAGCTCATGTC
>WFOY01000134.1 GCA_015487835.1 Aquificaceae bacterium | reverse complement strand
CTCCTCGCCGAAGGCTATCCTGTCGAAGAGGTCGGATATAAAAGCGGATCCTGTGTGGAATATATGGGCTGCGAGCCTCGTCGCCAGGAGCTTGTCTGGGACGAGGGCCCTGTTTGCTCCGAGCTCTTCGAGCTTCTGGGCTGTTCCGTCCGTCGAGGCGAAGGAGTATATGTAGAACTCCTCCTTTGAGGGTCTTATGAGCCTCGCTGTCGCTATAACAGCTATGTTGAGGGCGTCGTTCCCGAGGTTCACGACCATACCTTTTGCGTTCTTTATACCTGCCGAGAGGAGAACGGGTCTTTTGTAAGGCTCTTCAATTATGAAGTATTTTATGTTGTGTTCCTGAAGGTATTTCATAGCTTCCTCTCTGCTCTCTATGACGACGAACTCTATTCCTCTCTTTCTGAGGGTCTGGGCGAGCCAGGCGGAGGTCTTGTCGTAACCGCATATTATGTAGTGGTCTTTTAGGTTTTCTATCTCCCTCAGCATCTTTATAGCCCTGTAGAGGTTAATTATATTCTCCTTGAAGAAGATCCTGATTATTACGGTAACTGAGGTCATGAAGGTCCCTATTCCCATGAGTGCCAAGAAGGAGGTGAAGACCCTACCTACGGGTGTATCGCTCCCCTCCACTATCTCACCGTACCCTATGGTCCCTATGGTTATTATGGTCATGTAGAAGGAGTTTATGAAGTCCCCCCCCGAAAGTATCATGTAGCCTATCGTCCCGACAGTTATCGAGAAGTGGAGCATGAAGAGGGGGATCCTGAGTTCTTTGAGGGCCTCTATGAGCCTTCTCTGATAGACCTCTACAAGCTTGGGTTCTCTCTTTCTTAACCTTCGCTTTATCCTCACCTTTATCCTTGGCATCTACCTTAAATGATAAAATAACGGGGATGGGTCTTAAGGTGCTTGTGGTCGACATAGAGGGAACGACGGCCGAGATAACCGACAGGCTGAACGAGGTGCTCACCGCTCTCCAAGAGGAGGGGGCGGAGATAGTGGACGTGAAGGTAACCCACGCCAGGGAGCACGGCATAGACGGTTTTACCGTTGTTTACACGATCCTCTACAGAAAAGATCGATGATCACCACGTCCGGAGGAGAGAGTAGTCTCATAGGAGGTCCACCCGTTCCCACTCCTTTGCTCACCACTATGAACTTGCCAGGGGCCAGCTCCTTCATACCTCTGTCGGTTTCGTAGATCAGCCTGAGAACTGTGTAACCTATGAAGAAGAGGACCCCTCCGTGGGAGTGGCCAGACAGCTGAAGGTCTATATACGGTAAGGCTTCATCACTCACAGAGGGTTTGTGCTTCAGGAGTATCACGAAGCGTGAGGTGTCCACACCCTTAAGGGCCTTTGACTCGTCGGAGCAGGCGTTTCTGCCGGCAGGGTAGTCCACACCTGCAACGATGAGGTGGTCCCCCACCTTTAGCCATTCGCATCTTAAGACCCTAAAACCGGCCCTCTCGAGGAAGCGGACCGCCTGGTCCACACCCCTGTAGAACTCATGGTTACCCAACACGGCGAACTTCCCCAAGGGAGGCTTCATGGAGGAGAGGAGGGCAGCGAGGTCCTCCTTACCCCGCATGTTGCCGTCCACCATATCTCCCGTGGCCACCACCATATCGGGGTTTTCCTCTCTGTAAACGTCGAGGACCATCTTTACCCTGTCCTCACCCATGATCGGCCCAAGATGTAGGTCGGATATGTGGAGTATCTTTAAGTTCTTACCCTCAGGTAGCTTAGGTGTGCTGATACTAAACCTGTATATCTGAAGCCAGTAGGTCTCAATATGGCTGTATATACTGAGTGCAAGAGAGGCGAAGAGGGTTAGCTTCAAAGACCTTTTAGGCTCTACAGGTCTCACCCTGCCCATGAGGTCCAGCACGAGGCTTGCTATGAAGAAGTAGATAACAAAACCCATCCAGAACAGGCTCAAGAAGGCCACCCAGTAGCTCAGGGTGTGGAATCCTTCCCTGTCGAGGGTCCTCCAAAGGACCGGCGAGAGGACCATAAAGGCGAGGAAAATTACAAGGGCTGTCTTTCCCCAAAGACCCAAGGCCAGGCCAGCCACCAGCTTCCTGTAAAGGTAAAGGTGAAGTAGAGAATAAAGGGTAAAGAAGGCGAAGAGGAAGAGGACCATCAGGCGGAGAGCACGGCCCCCTTCGAAGCGTCCGTAACCAGCTTGACGTACCTCCTCAGCCAGGAGCTCGGTATGTCCTTCTGTTTGGGCTTGAAGTTCCTGAGTCTCTCCCTCAGATCGCTCTCCGGTATTAGAAGTTCGAGTTTTCTCGCAGGTATGTCTATAAGTATCTCGTCCCCGTCCCTAACTACGCCTATGGGTCCTCCGGAGGCAGCCTCAGGAGAGACGTGGCCCACGCAGGCACCCCTCGTTCCACCTGAGAACCTCCCGTCGGTTATGAGGGCCACCTTGTCACCGAGGCCCATGCCCATTATGGCGGAGGTTGGGGAGAGCATCTCCCTCATACCGGGTCCACCTTTTGGTCCTTCGTACCTTATGACGACAACGTGACCGGGCTTTACCCTGCCTCCCAGGATGGCGTCCACTGCCTCCTCCTCGGAGTCGAAGCAGACGGCCTTCCCTTTGAACCTCAGCATGCTCTCGACGACGCCGGCGGTCTTGACCACCGCACCCTCGGGGGCGAGGTTCCCGAAGAGGATCGCTATGCCTCCGTCCCTGGAGTAGGGGTTTTCAGCGGTTCTCACCACCTCGCCGTCGGGGTCCGGAGACTCCTTGGCTATCTCCTCCAAGGTCTTTCCGCTGACAGTTCTCCTGTCTCCGTGGAGGAGGCCGAGTTTTAAGAGTTCCTTAACTATCACGGGCATGCCCCCTACCCTGTCCAGGTCCTCTATGTGGTAGTGGGAGGCCGGTGCGATCTTACACAGGGTAGGGGTTCTCTTGGAGATCTCGTTTATCTTGGCGAGGTCGAAATCTATGCCGGCCTCCCTCGCTATCGCAAGGAGGTGGAGGATGGTGTTGGTAGATCCTCCCATGGCTATGTCCACGGTGAAGGCGTCCTCTATGGCCTCCTCGGTGACTATGTCCCTCGGTCTCACGTCCTCCTTCAGGAGGTCCATTATTCTCCTACCAGCCTCCCTTGCCAGGATCTCCCTGCGGGGGTCCACGGCGAGGATAGTCCCGTTCCCCGGTAGTCCAAGCCCGAGGATCTCGGTGAGGCAGTTCATAGAGTTAGCTGTGAACATCCCAGCACAGCTACCGCAGGTGGGACAGGCGTTCTGCTCTATCACTTTGAGGTCCCTCTCCGTTATCTTCCCTGCCTTTAGCTGCCCTATGCCCTCGAAGACGGATATAAGGTCTACCTTTCTCCCGTTCACCTCCCCTGCGAGCATGGGACCTCCGCTTATGAAGATGGTGGGAACGTTCACCCTCAATGCCCCCATTAGCATGCCGGGAACTATCTTGTCGCAGTTGGGGACACATATGAGAGCGTCGAGCTGGTGGGCGTTGACCACAGTTTCTATTGAATCCGCTATCAGCTCCCTCGAGGGTAGGGAGTAGTGCATCCCGTAGTGTCCCATGGCTATGCCGTCGTCCACGCCTATGACGTTGAACTCTATGGGTACGCCTCCTGCCTCCCTCACGGCCTCCTTGATAGGCTGGACGAACTCCCTTAGGTGGACGTGTCCCGGAATTATGTCTATGTACGAGTTGGCTATGCCTATGAAGGGCTTGTCGAAGTCCTCCTCCGAGAGGCCGCAGGCCCTGAGTAAGGCCCTGTGGGGTGCACGCTCAACACCTCTCTTTATGACATCGCTCCTGAATCCCATACCACACCTCCGAGCTGGATAAATAGATCTTAAGGACTGGGCAGGAAATATTCCAGTGGTCTTGGTTCGGATAGGTGGTAGCCCTGGCCGTACCTTATCCCTATCTCCTTCACGGTTCTGAGGACCTCCTCTGAGGATATGCTCTCGGCTATGACCTGGACCCCGATCTCCTGACAGAACTCCACGATGCCCTTGCAGAGAACACTTACCCTTTCCCTGGTGGTGCCCTCTATCAGATCGCCCGCTATCTTGACGTAGTCAACTTCTGCGTGGGCCATCCTGATCAGGTTTACGTTTCCTATCCCGAAGTCGTCTATCATGAGGCAAACGCCTGACTCCTTAAGACGGTTAAGGTTCAGGGTTACCCTCTGACCTGCGATCCGGTCCAAGGCTTCGTACTCAACTATCTCCAAGCATATGCGTCCCTCACATCTGTCCTCCACGCTCTGGAGGATGAACTCGATCATGTCCTCGTCGGAGAGGTGGGTGGCCTCCACGTTCAGGCTAAGGTGAAGGTCAGGGTACTTGGAGAGTATCTCGGTGTTCCTGAACACGATCAGCTTGGTTAGGCTTATGTAGGCGTCCGTGCCCTTGAGGGTGGGTATGAACCTGTCGGGGGTGATCAGGTCACCGTCCGGTCCCCTGAGTCTTACTAAGGTTTCGAGCATAAGGATCTCTCCCGTGTTGAGGTCGTATATGGGCTGGTAGAGGAACTCTACGTCACCTCTCTCTACAGCGTCCCTGGCCTGCCAGAAGGGTATAACGTAGGTAGTCTCAACGTCCTCCCTGAAGACCTCGACCCTGTTCTTCCCGGCCCTCTTGGCTGCGTAGAGGGCCATGTCCGCCTTCCTTATGGCCTCCTCCAAGCTCCTCTCCTCTGAAACATCAATGAGCACACCTACGGAGACGGAAACCCTTATCGGTCCCCCGTTCACGACCACAGGGTTTGACTGGATCGCCTTCCTTATCCTCTCGGCCACAAGAACAGGTCTGTCCCTGTTGCCGTCCCGTTTTACGAATATCAGGAACTCCTCACCTCCGTACCTTATGATTAGGTCCCTGTCCTTCTTCACAAGGTTCTGCATCCTGCCAGCTATGGCTCTCAGCACCCGGTCACCCACGTCGTGACCGTAGGTGTCGTTTATGATCTTGAAGTTGTCCACATCCACGAGGACCAGGCTGTAGTCCTGGACGTCTATGAACTCGTAGATCCTGGAGAGGAGGTTCCTGTTGTAAACCCCGGTGAGGGGGTCCACGAAGATCCTCCTCTCTATAAAACCTGACCTTACAGCGAGCAGCACGAGGATCAGCAGGAGGATCGTTATTATGAGGGCGCTGCCGCCGACCAGGTTCCTCATTAGGTTTATGGACCTCTCCACCTCCAGAAAACGTGCCGGTGAGAAGTCGGCACCGATCACGATCACGACCTCTCCGTTGTCCAAGACAGGCTTTAGGAGGCTTACGTAGTTTTCCCTCTTCAGGACCAGGTCTTTTTTGGTCTCGAAGACCTCCCTTATCCAGGGTTCGTACCTCTTTATGAGGGAGTAATCCGGAGGGTGCTTCTCAGAAGACACGAAGATCAGGAGGTCGAACTCTCCTTTTTCGTTTCGGTAGATCATGTAGAGGTGTCTCGTTTGGTCGGTTACGATTACCTCAAGCTTCTTCTCACAGAACGACCTCCAGACGCTGTTCTCGAT
>WFOY01000133.1 GCA_015487835.1 Aquificaceae bacterium | reverse complement strand
ATTATAGGGACCTCGGTATGCGGGAGAGGTTGAGGGAAAAGGTTCTGAGGATAAAGGAGAGGCTCCTGGACCCTTTCGACCCAGAGGGCCTTGAGAGGGAGTTCGAGGACCTCCTGACCATGGTGAGGGAGGCAGATCCCGAAGACAGGATCTCTATAAAGGAGGAGTTCGAGGAGGTGAAGAGGTTGCTGGTTAGGAACCTATCGATCGTGAGCGGTTCCCTCGAACCTCTGCTGAAGAGGGGAGGCCTCTTCTCGAGGAGGGTTTAGATGTTCGGAGCTTCCTTTGGGATAATATCTCAGGCTCTCGAGATATACAGGAAGGCTCTTGACATAAGGAACAGGAATGTTATAAACGCCAACAACCCAGACTACGTCGAGGAAGAGCCTGTGATAAGGAGCTTCGCCCCCGCAGGCATAAACTTCGAGGAGGTGAGGAGGGATCAGAACATCTACTACCTGAACCTGAGGAACTCGAAGATCTCCTTGGTCAGCTACTTGGAGGAGAGGAGCGGTATCCTCGGGAACGTGGAGGGGATATTCCAGGAGCTCTTCGAGGGGACGGGGGTAAGCGACTACACCAACAGGTTCTTCAAAGCCTATCTGGACCTAATGAAGGACCCCACCAACGAAGGATCGAAGGATGAGCTTTACAACTCCGCAAGGAGCCTTGTGGACTTTTTGAGGTCAAGGGCAAGAGATCTGGACAAGCTCGACAACAGCCTCGACTTCAGCCTGAGAAGGGTCGTGACCAGGATAAACGAACTTGTGAGGAAGATATACGTCATAAACGGGGAGATAACGGTGGCCTACGCCCAGACCTACGCGAGGGGGAGAGACTACAAGAACCTCCTTGACGAGAGGGACAGGTACCTGAGGGAGCTGTCAGAACTGATAAACATAGACGTCCAGGAGGACGAGATAGGGAGGGTGAAGGTCATCACCTCTAAGGGCTTTGCCCTCGTCGACTTTCAGGACAACTACTGGAGCTTGAGGTATGCGGGAGGCAGGATCTTCTGGGTCTCCAAGGCGGACGGGGACACGGACATAACGGAGGTTATAGAGTCGGGAAAGGTAAAGGCTCTCCTCGATGCGAGGGATGACATAGCGAGGTTCAAGTCAGAGGTGGACGCCATAGCCAAGGACCTCATCTCCAAGGTGAAGATCCCGAGAGAAAACAGCGGGACATGGTTCCTGATAGAGAACGTCTCAGATCCGAACACACTCCTCTCCACCTACGGGATAGACGGAGACCTTGAGTTCTACGTGGGTGGGACACTCGTCGGAACTGTAAACAACTACGGGAATTTGACGCTAAACGACCTCGTGAACGCTGTGAACGGTATAGGTTCTGGCTTCTCTGCTGTCCTTGTCTCGAACCCCGACGGGACCTACACGATAAGGATAGAGAACACGGACCCGACCGCGGAGGTCGTGGACACAGGAGAAAACATCTTCGAAAGCTCCCCCGTCTTTGAAGGAACAGGTGTAGGGGACCTCGCTGTGGTCTCCACGCTGAGGAGCGACCTTGACGACCTTGACTTCTCGACTGTCGACGAGTTCAGCGGTTTTGGAAATACTTGGTGGGAGAGTGTAAAAGGTTTGGTTCTTGACCTTGTAGGTGACATCTCAACGACCCAGGCGGACGTTAAGGACAAGCTGAGGATAGAGTCGGCGCTCCTCGAGTCTCTCGAAAGGAGGTTAAAGGAGATGCAGGGCGTCTCCATAGACAAGGAGTTTATGGAGATCATGAAGATCCAGAGGACCTACGAGGCTGTTGCGAGGATCGTCGGAACGATCGACGAGCTGATACAGACGACCCTTAACATGGTGTGAGGTGAGCGAAGATGAAGGTGCCGGATTTACTTCTCTTTTCCATATTCCAGAAGCAGGACGAGAGGATAAGGGAGAGGATAGCCGAGAAAACCGTTGAGATAGCGACGGGAAGGAGGATCCAGAACATATCGGACGACCCTCCGGCTACTTTGAACGTCCTCAGCCTCAAGAAAGAGATAACCCAGCTCTCCCAGTTTTCAAGGAACAGGCTCTTTGCGGATGTGAACCTAACCTACATAGACTTCGTCCTTTCCAAGATGGCGGACAGGATGAAGGGTGTCTACACGAAGGTGGTCCAGGCGAAGAACGAGATACTGACGGAGGACTCCTTGAGGGCGATCGGCGTGGACATAAGAGAGTCCCTCGACTTTCTCCTCGACATGGCGAACGAGAAGGTGGGTGAGAACTATATATTCTCAGGGACAGCCCTCACCACAAAGCCCTTCGACGAGAGCCTCTCATACC
>WFOY01000132.1 GCA_015487835.1 Aquificaceae bacterium | reverse complement strand
GTTCTGATAACTGCCTACCTGCTCCCCGTTTCGATACTGGCCATCCAGTGGTTCGGGGTTCCACTTCCCCAGATCCTCTACGGTAAGGTTTTAGAGAACATAGTCCAGCTTGAGACCCAGCATGGCATATCGCCCCACTACGTTGAGCCCTTCGTTAAGTTTAACCTCGCCCAGTTCCTTGCCCTGACGTTCGTCCTGATGGCTGGAACCGCAGCCCTACCCCACATACTGATGAGGTTCTTCACCACCCCGTCGGTGAGAGACGCCAGGGTGAGCGCCGGATGGGCCCTGTTCTTCATAGCTATCCTTTACCTCACCGCACCGGCCTACGCAGCCTTCGCCAGGTTCGTCATACTGAAGGACGTGGTGGGCAAGCCTATAGACCAGCTCCCCGACTGGGCCCAGAAGTGGGCGGAGACAGGACTCTTTAAAGTGGTGGACCAGAACGGGGATGGCATAATCCAGTGGGCTGAGCTTAACATACACAGGGACATAGTGGTCCTCGCCACACCCGAGATAGCGGGCCTCGTGGCGGTGGTAGGCTTCTTCGTTATGGCGGGTGGTCTTGCAGCAGCCCTGTCCACGGCGGACGGACTGCTACTCGTCATAGCGGCAGCGGTGTCCAACGACCTCTACGCCAAGATGATAAATCCCCAGGCCCCCGAGAAGAGGGTAGTCCTCATAGGTAAGGCAGCTGTTGCGGTCGCAGGTGTCATAGGTGGGTTCGTAGCTGCCCAGAAGATAGCCTTCATAGTCCAGATAGTCGCCTGGGCCTTCTCACTGGCAACCGCATCCTTCTTCCCAGCGCTCATATTGGGCGTCTTCTGGAAGAGGCTGAACAAGCAGGGAGCTGTGGCAGGTCTTGTGGTTGGTCTTCTGGTCACGATAGCCTACATATACGCCAACAAGGTCCACGGGTTCTCGATCCTGGGCATACAGCACACGGCCTCCGGACTGTTCGGACTCATAGCCAACCTCATAGTCACCGTCGTGGTTACCTTAGCTACCCAGCCACCCTCCGAGAGGATCCAGAAGCTTGTAGAGGAGCTGAGGTATCCTAAGAAGATACACGAGGTATGATCAGAGATGTTGAGGGGTTCCTCAGGGAACACTATCCCTTCTCCACGCTCCCAGGGGAAGCCCTGGGGGCCCTCTCCTCTCACATAATAGTCAGGTACTACCCCAAGAACGAGGTTATCTTCGAGGAAGGTTCGAGACCCCTGGACTACCTCTACGTGATCCGCAAGGGTTCCGTAACCCTTCTGGTGGACGGTAGGGAGATAGACTTCCTACACGAGGGGGACGTCTTCGGCTACCCCTCCCTGATCAGCGGAAACCCGCCGACCTCAACGGCCAAGACCGTTCAGGACACCATACTCTACCTGATACCCAAGGAGGTCTTCCTCAAGCTCATAGAGAAGTACGAGGAGTTTGAGCTCTTCTTCGCAAGGAGCTTAGCCAAGAAGCTGAGCAACACGGTCAGCCTGATAAAGGGACCTCTCAAGGACACAGGTTCCTTGGAGAGGTTCCTCACCCTGAAGGTTAAGGACATAAAGGTCAGGGAGGTCCCCTTCCTGATGGGAACGGCCACCGTCTTCGAGGCAGCCAGGCTGATGAGGGAGAGGAACCTATCCTGCGTCTTCGTCGTAAACAAGGAGACGGGCATAGTTACCGAGAGGGACATCATAAAGAGGGTGGTGGCCCAAGGTAGGGACCCGAGGACCACACCCCTTGCCGAGATAGCAACCTATCCTGTAGTGTCTGTGGACGAGGATAGCTTCATCTACGAGGCCATACTGGAGATGGCCTCTAAGAACATAAGGAGGATAGGTGTAAGCAGAGGGGGCAAACTCGTAGGTGTTTTGGAGGACAAGGACATAATAGCCCACGAAAGCAAGAACCTCCTCGTGCTGATCAAGGAGATAGAGAAGGCCAAAACCGCCGAGGACCTCAGGTACATATACTCCCTCGTGACAGACCTCGTCGTTGACCTGTTCTTGGAAGGGATCAGGGTAAGCTACATAGGGAGGCTCATATCCGAAATAAGCGACAAGATAATGGCCCGTGCCGTCTTCCTCACCATAAGGGAGATAGGCATGGAGCCTCCCGTTCCCTTCAGCATAATGGTTCTGGGAAGCGAGGGGAGGAGGGAGCAGACCCTAAAGACAGACCAGGACAACGCCCTGATCTTCGACGACACCTACCCCATGCTCGACGTTGATGTGGAGGCCTACTTCTCGAGGTTTGGGGGTGCTTACTCCGATCTGATCCTGAGCGTCGGCTTCCCGCCCTGCCCTGGAAACGTGATGGTGAGGAACCCTGAGTGGAGGAAGGGCCTCGTCTCCTGGAAGGAGACCGTCTCAAGTTGGTTCGCCAAACCTGACCCTGAGAACACCCTAAGACTCGGGATATTCTTCGATTTCAGAAACGCCTTCGGTAGTTCGGACCTGGTGGAGGATCTGAGGGACCACATATTCAGGCTGGTGGACAGGAACGACCTGTTCGTGGCTTACATGCTCCTCGACGCCATAAGGGTGAAACCTCCCATAGGCTTCATGAAGAGGATAGTCCTCGAAACGAGAGGGGACCACAGGGGTGAGTTCGACATAAAGAAGGGGGGTATATTCCCCGTCACCCAGGGGATAAGGGCCCTCGCCCTGAGAAGCAAGATACCCAAAACCTCCACGCTGGACAGGATAGAGACGCTGATCGGTTCCGGGGACCTCCCCCACGACCTTGGGGAGGATCTCAAGGAGGCCTACACCTTCCTCCAGACGGTAAGGCTAAAGTCCCAGATAGAGAAGATAAGGGAAGGTAAGGACCCCGACAACTACGTCAACCCTGGGAGGATAGGAAAGCTGGAGAGGGACCTCTTGAGGGACGCCCTCCGTGTGGTCGCCGAGTTCCAAGCCTTCATCGAGAGAAAGTACACGGGCTTCCTGCCGAGATGATCTTAGAGATAAAGAAGGCCTGCTTGAGGAGAAGATACGGGGACAGACCAGCCTGGAGAAGGTTTTACTTGGATCCGGACACGGACAAACCCATAGAGGAGACCACGTTCACGGTGCTGGACACGGAAACCACAGGTCTTAACCCCAGGAAGGATCACCTAATATCCATCGGGTCTCTGAAGATAAAAAGAGGCCTCCAGCTGGACCTCTCCACCACCTTCCACAGGCTGATCAGGGTGGAGGAGGTTAAGAGGGAGTCGGTGGAGATACACGGCATAACGCCGGGAGATCTGGAGAGGCTGGGAGATCCTCCAGACAGGGTGATAGAGGACTTTCTCGACTACGCTAAAGGTTCTGTGGTCGTCGGCTTCAACGTTGAGTTCGACCGGAGGTTCATAGAGAGGTACACCCTCGAGATCTTCGGCATACCCTTTCCCTTTTACAGGGTGGACGTCCTCAGCCTCTGGAAAAGGAGAGACGGACAGATAAGGTCCTTAGAGGAGGTGGCCAGGTCCCTTGGGATACCCACGGCGGGCATGCACTCGGCCATAGACGACGCCTACATAACAGCCCTCGTGTTTTTAAAGATCGTCCACCCTCTACGCCACAAGCCCGTTAAGGTGCTGCCCCTCGTGATTTAATATTCCCATGCCCAAGATCTGCGTCGCCTTGGATGTAGGACCGGACCTTGCCCTAAGGTTAGCTGAGGAACTGGCAGCCAAGCCCGTGGTGTTCAAGGTGGGACCCTCCCTCCTGGTTAGGGGAGGACCTACTCTGGTGAGGCGGATAAAGGACCTTGGCAGGGAGGTCTTCTTAGACCTCAAACTCCACGACATACCGAACACGGTTGTGGAGGCTGTCTTAGCTGCGGAGGAACTCGGTGCTGACTACCTTACGCTGCACACGCTGGCGGGGCCTGAGGTCCTGGAAAAGGCATCCAGGACAGCCTCTAAGGTGAGGCTCATCGGCGTCACCATGCTGACCAGCCACGGAGACGATTACCTCTCCCTTATGAGAATAGGGTTTGGGTCCGTGGAGGAGGCGGTCATTTATCTCTCCAAGATCGCAAGGGACTGTGGCCTCTTTGGAGTTGTGTGCTCCGCAAAGGAGGTGCGTCAGGTGAAGGCGAGTACAGGTCTGTTCACAGTTGTCCCAGGTGTTAGGATCGGCGGTCCCTCTGAGGACCAGAGGAGGGTCAGCTCACCGGAGGAGGCGGCCAGGTTGGGTGCGGATATGATCGTTATGGGTAGAGAGATCTACAGGAGTGAGGACCCTTTAAGGGTTGTGGGGGATGTTCTCGAAAGGTTACGAACTTGAGGACCTCTTTCTAAAGGCCGGCTTTCACCTCGAACCTGACCAGCTTGAGAAGTTCGGTCTTTACCTGAGAGAGATAGTACGCTGGAACAGGGTTCACAACCTGGTCGGGGAGACCAGCGAGAGGGACATAGTCCTAAGGCACTTCGTTGACTCCCTGTATTTGGTAAGGTGCATCGAGGACCTCGGAGTGGACTGGAGAGGTAAGACCCTGGCCGACGTGGGTAGCGGGGCGGGGTTCCCCGGAGTCCCACTAAAGATATACCTGAGGGACATCAAGGTAACCTTGATAGAGTCCGTGGCCAAGAGATGCAGCTTTTTAGAGTTCCTAAAGACCAAGATCGATGAGGACTACAGGGTTATCTGTGAGAGGGCGGAGAGGGTTGAGGAGAGGTTCTACATAACGGTGGCCAGAGCCTTAGGCAAGTTCGAGAGGATCGCCCCCTTACTGGAGAACCTATCGGAGAGATACGTCTTCGTTATGAAGGGTTCCAAACTCGAGGAGGCCTGGACAGAAAAATTGGGTTACAGGGTTTACAGGATCGCTGGAACCGACTCCTTCATCCTCTGGAAGGAGGTCAGCCCTCCATCTCGTTGACCGTAGCCCCGTCCACGAGACCGTGCTCTATACCTACCCTTATCTCCTCTATCTCCTCCTCGGAGGGAACCGCCCCCTTCAAAACCTGCCTCACAAACTCCTCCAGGACCCTCTCCACGGTCTCCTCGTCTATCTCGTCCACGTGTATCTCGTCCCTCTCCGCCACAAACCTACCGAACCTAACCGCCATCTCGCTCAGGTTTCCCATAGACACCTAATAAAGGCACCCACCAAACCCGTTGTATGATCGGGGCCAGGGTCTATCATAGATAG
>WFOY01000131.1 GCA_015487835.1 Aquificaceae bacterium | reverse complement strand
GTAGATATACTTGCCCACCTTGAGGGTATGGAAGTCGTTTCCCCTGTGAACTATAGGTATTCCGTGCTTTACCGTCTCCACGTTCCCCGGGTAGAAGACGCTTAGGGGAGCTGTATCTTCGAAGGCGGAGACTATGACCTTTCCATGAGGATCTACTATGGTTATGTAAACACCCTCTTTAAGGGAGGACTTCCTGACTACCTCTTCCACGTGTTCGAGCTTCAGTCCGCAGTATGCGTATCCTATAAACCTCCCCTCCTTTACCGCAGGGACAGCTATTCCTACAACTGGCTTTAGGGCGAACTTGGCCACGAAGACCTTTGTAAAGGTATGCTTCAGCGTATCCCTGACCTTTTTGTAGTAGGGTCTGTAGCTGAAGTTCACCCCTATCATATACCTTCCCGCAGGATTTACCTCCGGGTAAAAGGCTATGGTGGTCGCCTTTTCGTCCGCTATGTAGCAGGCGTGGAGATCGTCGAAGGTGCGCCTTATGGCCTCCGTCTCCCTCTGAAGCTGATCTCTGTTCTGTAGTCCCCATATGACGAGCCTGTTGGCAAGTTCCCTGACCGCATTCAGGTGCATATCGAGCCATGAGGTCAGATCGTTCTTCACGTTTTCGGTTATTAGATCCAGGTCATCCCTGACCTCGTGGACCATCTCCTCCTCTTCCTGCTTGGCGTTGTAAATTGCCCATCCGAGCATAGGAAAGGTAGCCATTATCAGGAGCGAGAGGGAGATTACCTGCCGGTAGCTGACCTTTCTATTCTCCTCCTTGGCGTGGAGGCTGTAGATCACCGCGGCGAGATTGGCAAAGGCCACGTTCACAAGGCTGTTTACCGCACTCTTTAGGGGTATGGTGATAGCCACAAAGGTTTCGAGCCCGAGAAGCCTGTTCAGGATGAGGAAGTATAAAGGAATTCCTATAAGGATCCAGAAGATCCACGCGGATACAACGAGGCTGAGGTTCAACTTCAACCTTAACATCGACACGATGAGGAACTCCAGCAGGATAAAGATCCCCCAGAGGGGATCCGAATACAGGAGGTTTGCCTGAAAGGCTAAAATCAGAGCTATGGGGAAGGCAAACGTTAGACCGAACAGCTCGAGAGTAAGGTAGAGGAATATACCTCCGAAGGCGAGGGTCAGTGTATCCAGAAACAGATTTACGCTGATCAGGTTCGCTAACGAGGCAGAAGTAAGCAGGAGTAGGTATACAGCTATCTTCTTCTTATCCCCCACCTTCTACCCCTTCTATTATCCCTCCGCCCAAGAGTATATCGTCAATATAAAAAGCTACCACCTGCCCCGGAGTTATACCCCTGATGTCCTCCCTGAACTTCACCCTATAACCTTCGGAAGTTTCCTCTATCCTTTCAACAGGCACCGGATTATGCCTGTATCTTATCTGAGCAACCACCCCTTCTCCCCACTCGCTCAGGGGAACGTGAAGGTTCAAGTCCCTCACGTAAAGGGTATCGTTGTATAGATACTCCTCCTCTCCCACCACCACGGTGTTTGTGATCGGATCTATGTCCACCACGTAGAGAGGCTTCCCGTAGGAGATACCCAGTCCCCTCCTCTGGCCTATGGTGTAGCGGTATATGCCTCTATGCTTCCCCAGGACCTTTCCGGAGACGTGCCTTATCTCCCCTTCCCTCTCACCGAGTATGTTCTCGAGATACTCCCCCGGACTTTTTCCCATGAGGAAACATACCTCCTGAGAGTCCCTCTTGTCCGCCACCTCCAGACCTCTGGAGCGGGCTATCTCCCTGACCTCCTCCTTGGTCATGTCCCCGAGTGGGAACTCCAAAAGCTCCAGATCCTCTTTCCTCACGAGGGCCAGAAAGTAAGACTGGTCCCTCCTTCTGTCCTTGCCCCTCCTAATAACCCTGCCGTATAGGGGATGGTCCTCCACCTTGGCGTAGTGCCCTGTGGCGAGCCTGTCTACGTCCGCCACCGCCCTCAGATACCTGGCGAAGTAGCCCGTCTTCACCTCCCTGTTGCAGAGGGCACAGGGGTTTGGCGTCCTTCCCCTTGAGTACTCCTCTATGA
>WFOY01000130.1 GCA_015487835.1 Aquificaceae bacterium | reverse complement strand
GTTCAGAGTCCTGAGCTTAATCTTCGGTGTTTCAGAGGAAGAGGTAAAAGATCTGGTGGAGAAAGACCCGAGGTTCAGAAACAGCCTCTGGATCGAGGCACTCTTCAACAGAGATCTGACACTCGAGGATCTCAAAAAATTTCCCGAAGACCAGATAAGGATAGCCTGCGGTTTCGCCAAGGACTACGGCTACCTCTTTGATCCGAACCCGAACCTTCTCCAGCTCTGCAGAGAAGAGGACAGGGCTGACCAAAGGTATGTGAGGAAGTTCTTTGAGATGATCAAGTCCCCAGTGCCTTGCGGAAAAGCCCGCGGATCTCCTTGATTTCCTGCTTCACCTCCCTCATGTCCTGCTCCACCTTTTCAAATCTCCTACCCATGTCTTCTCTGAGCTGTTTCATATCCTCCCTGAGATCGTCGATCCTTTTGTTGAGCAGGAACATGAAGATGGACATAAAGCCCGCGACCCCGAAGATGATGGTGAGAGCCTGTCCCCAGTCCATGAGTTAAATTTAACACAGATTAATAATTTTAAAGTTATGAAGATCCTCCTCATAGAGGACGACACGCTTCTGGGAGGGGGTCTTAAGGAGTACTTGGAGAAGTTTGGGTGCGAGGTTACCTGGATAGAGGACGAGAGAAGGCTTGAGAACGTGGAGATCGTGGCATCTTACGACGTTCTTGTTCTCGACCTTATGCTAAGGTACAGGAGCGGGGAGGACATACTTAAGGAGATCAGGGAGAAGGGGGTGGACGTTCCTGTTCTCATACTCACGGCGAAGGACTCTATAAAGGACAAGGAGACCTGCTTCAACCTCGGGGCTGACGACTACCTCACCAAACCCTTTGAGCCGAAGGAGCTGGTTCTCAGGATAAGGAGCCTCGTGAGGAGGGTGAGAGGTGAGAAGATAAAGATAGGGGACACCGAGGTGGATCTGAAGGGAAGGGTCATAAGGAGGGGCAGGGAGGAGTTCAAGCTCTCCAAAACGGCCTGGGATCTCCTTATGCTGCTCATAAGGAACAGGGGAAAGGTCGTCCCCACGGAGACGATCCTGAACTGTGTGTGGGGAGACAAACCTGTCGGTTCGGACGTCGTGAGGGCGTACATAAAGGAGATAAGGAAGGTGCTTCCGGAGGGAAGCATAGAGACAAGGAAGGGAGTGGGGTACAGGCTGGTATGAGGTTCGAGACCAGGTCCTTTCTGGTTTTGGTCTTGGCCCTCGTTGTAGGTCTCTCTATGATAAACTTCCTTAGCGTTGCCTACGTGAGGACCATCCTGGAGGACTCCCTGGAGAAGGAGATAGACAGGGTTTACAGACTCTACGTTATGAGTCCCAATACGTCCCTCCCCGACCATATAAGGATAGGCAGGAAGCCGACGCCTCCAGAGGGCTTCAGGGTGGTGAGGTACACCGGGAAGCACTTTATATTTCTCAAGGAAGGCTACCTTAAGGAAAGACTGAAGAACTACTCGGTTTTTCTCCTTATGTGGGAGGCTCTTCTTGTGATGGCACTCGTCCTCATATTCCACAGGGTGGTGGTCAGATACCTGAGGCGTGAGCAGGAGGCCAAGGACATGATGAGCATTCTGCTCCTTGCCCTAACACACAGACTTGGGAACTTCCTGTCTGTCCAGAAGGTGAACCTGGAGCTGATCGAGAGGTCTACCGCCTCGGACCGGTTAAAGGAGAGCGTCAGAAGACTCGAAAGACACTACAGGAGGACCCTTGAGGTCCTCGAGGACCTCAGAGAAGGGCATGGCACAGACCCTGTGAGGGTAAACCTGACCTCAGTTATAGACAAGGTGGTAAAGTCTATACCCGTTCCCGAGGGGGTAACCTTGAAGATAAGGACCTCACCTGCTCAGGTGAGGGTGAACCCGGTCTACGTGGAGGTACTGATAACCTCCCTGGTCGAAAACGCCTTCAGATATGCAAGAAGCAAGGTTTACATAAAGTTGTGTAGGGGGAAAAAGGGACCTGTTTTTGTGGTCAGAAACGACATAAAAGCTCACAGCGGAGGAAGTGGGATGGGCCTTCAGATAGTAAAGTTCATAACTAAAAAGATAGGTGCTGAGGTAAGGTTCAGGATAAAGGACCACTTCACAGCCGTGGTTGTGTTCTGAGTTTCACGAAATTTTCATGTTACGGGATAAACATTCTTAAAAGGAGGTATATGTAGTGAGGCTGTTGTTAATGTTGTATATGCTTACAAGTCTAACATTTGCGGAAGAGTTGATCTATATAGGGCGTATCAAGGAAATAAGTAATGAAAGATTGATTGTGGATATAAAAACTTCACCAGAGTCTGAAATCTGTTATGGCATTCAGAAGTTCTATTTGTCAGAAAATGTAAATGTAAACCTGAAAGCAGAGGAT
>WFOY01000129.1 GCA_015487835.1 Aquificaceae bacterium | reverse complement strand
GTACAGGGAGACGTTGCCGCTCACAACGGGTATGCCCAGGACCTTGCAGGCCTCCGCCATGCCCTCCACAGCCTTCGCCATCTGCCACATGATCTCCGGTCTCTCGGGGTTACCGAAGTTCAAACAGTCGGTAATGGCTAAGGGTCTGGCCCCAGCACAGGCCACGTTTCTGCACGCCTCGGCTATGATGTACTTGCCGCCCTCGTAAGGATCCAGGAAGACCATGCGGCCGTTACCCTCTACCGATATGGCCAGACCTTTTTCGGTTCTGATCTCGGGTTTCACAACCCATTTGATCCTCAGGACGGCCGAGTCCCCACCGGGCTTTATCACCGTGTTGGTGCCAACCTGGTAATCGTACTGGGAGTAGATCCACTCCTTCGAGCAGACGTTGGGGGAGGAGATCACCTTGAGGATCGCCTCGGAGATGTCCACGTTCGGTAGGGAGTCCTGGTTGAAGTTCTTTACCTCCTTTAAGTAAGCGGGCACCTTGGTAGGTCTGTTGTACCTTGGAGCCTCGTCCACTATCAGGGACACGGGAAGGTCCGCCACCAGATCCTCCCCGAAGAAGGCCCTGAACATGCTGTCCTCCGTAGTCTCGCCTACCACAGCCCAGCTGAGGTGGTAACGATCGGCTATGCCCACAAGGTCGTCCACTCTGTCAGGTTCTGTAACCAGCATCATCCTCTCCTGGCTCTCCGAGAGGAGGATCTCGTAAGGGGTCATCCCCTCCTCCCTGAGGGGGACCCTCTCCAGGTGGAGGACAACGCCCAGCTTGGACTTGGCGGCTATCTCGGAGGCAGCCCCAGCGATACCGGCTGCCCCCAGGTCCTGCATGCCTACCACCAGGTCCCTCTCTACGGCCTCTAAAACAGCCTCTATTAGCTTCTTCCCGAAGTAGGGATCGCCCACCTGGACGTTGGCCCTCTTCTCCTCCGCATCCTCGCTGAACTCGCCCGAGGCCATCACAGCCCCGTGGATCCCGTCCCTGCCTGTAGTTGAGCCTATCAGGAAGAGGACCTGACCCGGTCTCGTGGACCTCGCCCTCAGGATCCTACCTGCTGGCATTATCCCTAGGCAGAAGGCGTTCACGAGTGGGTTCGTCCTGTAAGAGTCCTCGAAGAAGGTCTCCCCCGCCACAGTAGGAACTCCTATGGAGTTTCCGTAGGTCCCTATACCCGAGACCACACCTTTCAGAAGGCGTCTCGTGACCGGGTTTTCGATATCACCGAACCTGAGGGAGTCGGCGAGAACTATCGGCCTCGCACCCATGGAGAGGACGTCCCTTATTATCCCTCCCACTCCTGTGGCGGCACCGTGGAAGGGTTCTATGTAGGAAGGGTGGTTGTGGCTCTCTATCTTAAAGGCCACCCACACCTTATCGTCTATGGCCACCACACCCGCGTTCTCACCAGGCCCCTGAACCACCCACTCGGCCGAGGTGGGGAACATCCTGAGAACGTTTTTAGAGGACTTGTAGGAACAGTGCTCGGACCACAGGGCCCCCAGGATTCCCAGCTCGACCTGGTTAGGTTCCCTTCCCAAGGTTGAGACTATCCTCTCGTACTCCTCTTTGGTTAGGCCGTGAACTTCCCAAACTTTCTCCATGGAAGGTTTATTATAGCTGGTATTCTGGTATAATACTTTACCCTCAAGGAGGAAGATATGTACGCGGTGATAGAGACGGGAGGCAAACAGTACAGGGTCGAGCCCGGGATGAGGATAAGGGTGGAGAAGATCGACGCGGAACCCGGGACAAGGATCGAGTTCAAACCTCTCCTGGTGAGGAAGGAGGACGGCACCCTCGATCTGAACAAGGGAAAGGTGATTGCTGAAGTGGTCTCCCACGGAAAGGGGAAGAAGCTGATAGTCTTCAAATACAGACCCAAGAAGAACTACAAAAGGTGGAAAGGGCATAGACAGTGGTTCACCGAGGTATTAATTAAAGAGATAAAGGAGGTTTAGGGATGGCTTCCAAGGCCAGCGGAGGATCTACCAGAAACGGCAGGGACTCCCACTCGAAGAGGCTTGGTGTCAAGAGGTACGGGGGCCAGTTTGTAAAGGCGGGGAACGTACTCGTAAGGCAGAGGGGAACTAAGATATATCCGGGAAGAAACGTGGGCATGGGATCTGACTTCACACTCTTCGCCCTCACGGACGGCTACGTCCACTTCGAGAGAAGAAGGAACAAGAAGTTTGTGAGCGTCCTGACCCCTGAAGAGTGGCACAACATGAACGGCGGAAGGTCTAACTGAGGACCTCTGGAAGGTCAGCTATACTGCCCACAACGAGATCGGGTTTTCCCTTTTTGAGGTCCTCCTCCCTGAACTTCCCTGTCCTCACCAGTATTCCCATCATACCCACCCTCATACCTCCCAGCACGTCCGCCTCTATGTCATCACCCACGACACCGCACTCCTCAGGATCAAGCCCCATACTCCTTACCACCTCTAAGAAGAAGTCTTTACTGGGCTTCCCTACGATCCTGGCCCTTTTCCCAGCTGCGAACTCGAGGGCCTTGACGAAGGGCCCTGCGTCCAGGGACAGGTGGCCGTCCTTATCCAAGAAGTACCTGTTTGGGGCCACCGCTATGAGACCAGCTCCAGCAACAAGGTGCCTGAAAGCCGCGTTGAGGTTCTCGTAAGTAAACCTGTGATGGGCGTCTCCCACAACTACATGGTCAGGAGGTTCCCCCACCAGGTCCCTCACCTCCTCGAGGGCCTCGTCGGTGAGCAGAAAGAAGGCCTTTGCCCTCCTCCTCCTTAGGAACTCGGCGGTCGATCTGAGGGCGGTGAAGACCTCCTCCTCACTCACATTGAAGCCCATGGATCTTAGCCTCTCCACCACCTTCTAGGTGGGTCTCCTCGTGGTGTTCGTTATGAACCTGACCTTGAACCTCCTCCTGAGGGCCTCCAGGGCCTCCCGTGCGCCCGGGACCGGGCTGTCACCCACGTAGAGGACCCCATCGAGATCTATAAGAAGCCCCTTTACCATCCCTTTAATTTAGAAGGGTCCCCCGGAGGGGGGACAAGGCGGGCATACAAGGTGCAGGGCTAGAAGGTGAACCCGATCTCGACTGAAAGGGTAGTCTTGTTGTCCTTGGTTCCATTTTTGAAAACGTTGTTGTCGGTGGATATGTAAGCCACCTCGGCCCTCAGGAAGGTGTTTTCTGTGGGTTTGAAGGTTGGTGTGATTGTGAGGGTGTAGCCCTTGTCGGCGTTACCACCGCTGTATATCTGACTCGTCCCCTCGTTGAAGTACTCCAGCCTCACAGGCACCGAGAACTGTCCGAACCTGGGTATGGCGTAAAGGGCAAGGCCGTAGGCGCTGTCGTCCTGCCCAGGGCCGGGGTCGTCCAGCCACTGGTAGTCGAGGTTGAAACCGAGGTCCACGTTGCCGAGGGAGTAGCCGAGGACCAGGTCTATAAGGTTTTTCGCGGACCTGTAGTCGTAGTAACTGAGGGCAA
The DNA here is from genome assembly GCA_015487835.1 of Aquificaceae bacterium. GTDB lineage: Bacteria > Aquificota > Aquificia > Aquificales > Aquificaceae > Hydrogenivirga. Next base: position 557 of record WFOY01000129.1, on the reverse strand, counting down.
AGCTTATGCCCATGAGTTCTCCTAAAGCCCCGAACGCGAAGTTGTCGAGATCTCCCTCCTGGTTGTACTCTGCGTAAAGGTCTATCCCTTCCACGCCGGAGAAGGTTACCCTCGCCGCAGGGTATATGACCGGCTGTGCTGTCCACGTCGTCCCTAAGGTTATGTTGGGGTTAACGTAGGTGTTGGCGACCTCGTAACCCACGTTCGTGGGCATGACACCGAGGCTTACGGAGACCGTGTCCACAGGCTTCACGGATACGTAGCCCCACAGGAAACCGAAGCCCTCGGTAACTATCCCCTTCTGTGAGAAGTCGAACCTCATAGGGTCACCCTGCCCGCCGTCCCACACGGTTGGCATCAGGAGACTACCAACCGCCAGGTCGAAGTCCACCTTCACCCCTTTCCCTACCTCCCCTGTGAGACCTATTATGCCGTTGGTCAGGTTGAACTTGTCAAGGGTGCTGTTCGTGATTGAGTGGTTGTTGGTGTAAAAGTAAGCCCCGGTGAGAGCACCGTACAGGCTGAGGTCCTGTGAGACTTTAAGGGATAGTTTCTTC
>WFOY01000128.1 GCA_015487835.1 Aquificaceae bacterium | reverse complement strand
GTCTGTCCACGAGGGTCTCCTTCATAGTGGAGACCGGTGAGGCGAGGGACACTCACCAGATAGCCTGCCTAATAGGCTACGGGGCGAGCGCCGTATATCCCTACCTGGCCTACGAGGTGATCAGGGACCTCTGTGACTCGGGGAAGATAGATATACCTTATGAACAGGCGGTCCTTAACTACAAGAAGGCCCTCGAGGACGGGATCCTAAAGATAATGTCCAAGATGGGGATATCGACCTTGAACTCCTACCACGGCGCCCAGATATTCGATACGGTCTGCCTCAACAGGGACTTTGTGGAAGAGTTCTTCACGGGCACACCTGTGACCCTCGAAGCGGACGGCATAGAGGAGATAGAGGCCTCAACCTTAGCGAGGCACGACGCAGCCTACGAGACCGAGGATCCCAAGATAGACTACGGTGGAGACATGAGGTTCAGGAAGGGGGGTGAGTTCCACGCCTGGTCCCCCCACGTGGTCAGAGCCCTCCACAAGTTCCTCCAGACTAAGGACTACAATGACTACAAGGAGTTCTCCAAACTCGCCAACACCCAGCATCCTACCTTCATAAGACACCTCCTCGACTACAAGAGGGCGGAGAAGCCAATCCCAATAGAGGAGGTGGAGCCAGAGGAGGAGATCCTCAGGAGGTTCGTCACGGGAGGCATGTCCCTTGGGGCTCTCTCCCCTGAAGCCCACGAGGTCATAGCTGAGGCCTGCAACAGGCTCGGCATGAAGTCCAACTCAGGTGAAGGGGGGGAGGACCCTAAGAGGTACTGGACCATAAAGAACTCGGCCATAAAACAGGTGGCCAGCGGGAGGTTCGGGGTAACGCCCACCTACTTAGCCACAGCCAAGGAGATAGAGATAAAGATAGCTCAAGGAGCGAAGCCCGGCGAAGGCGGACAACTCCCAGGTCACAAGGTGAACGAGTACATAGCGAAGCTGAGACACGCCCAGCCAGGTGTCACCCTTATCTCCCCTCCACCTCACCACGACATATACTCCATAGAGGACCTGGCCCAGCTCATCCACGACCTCAAGCAGGCTAACCCCAAGGCCAAGGTCTGTGTCAAGCTCGTGGCGGAGCAGGGTGTTGGGACCATCGCGGCAGGTGTCGCAAAGGCTTACGCGGACGTGGTTCAGATAAGCGGTGCTGAGGGTGGAACGGGAGCCTCCCCTTACTCGTCGATAAAGAACGCGGGCAACTACTGGGAGATAGGCCTAATGGAGACCCAGAGGGTCCTGATGGAGAACAACCTGAGGGACAGGATAAGGGTAAGGGTTGACGGCGGCCTCAGGACCGGGAAGGACGTTATAATCGCTGCACTCCTTGGAGCCGAGGAGTTCGGGTTCGGGACGGCGGCCATGGTAGCGGAAGGCTGCGTCATGGCCAGGATGTGTCACCTGAACACCTGTCCCACAGGCGTGGCCACCCAGGATCCCAAGTACAGGGCCAAGTTCAAAGGAAAGGTTGAGAACGTGATCGCATACTTCAGGGCGGTCGCACGCGAGGTCAGGGAGATCCTGGCCGAGATGGGGGTGAGATCCCTGGACGAGATAATAGGCAGGACGGACCTGATCGAGATCGTCAGATACGACGAGTACCCGGGATCTAAGAGGATGAAGGTGGAGGACCTGATCCGGTCCTATCCTGAGGACAAGCCGAGAAGGTGTACGGTGGAGAGGAACGACAACCCAGCCCCTAACCTTAACGATGAGATACTGAAGGACGTACTCCCTTACATAGAGAGGTCTGAGCCTTTCGAGAAGGAGTACGAGATAAGGAACGTCCACAGAACGATCCCCACCAAGATCAACTACTACATAGCGGTAAAGTACAGGGACGAAGGACTACCTGAGGACACCATAAGACTCACCTTCAGAGGAACTGCGGGCCAGAGCTTCGGTGCCTTCAACCACAGGGGCGTGACCCTAAGGCTCATAGGGGACGCCAACGACTACGTCGGTAAAGGCATGTGGGGAGGGAAGATAATTCTTATCCCTGAGGGTATTGAGAATACCCACGAGAACGTGATAATGGGGAACACCTGCCTCTACGGGGCCATAGGCGGCAGGCTCTTCGCCGCTGGGAGGGCGGGTGAGAGGTTCGCGGTCAGAAACAGCGGTGCGGTCGCTGTTGTGGAGGGTACAGGACACCACTGCTGTGAGTACATGACCGGGGGTGTTGTGGTCGTCCTTGGGTCTGTAGGCTATAACGTGGGAGCGGGTATGACGGGAGGGTACGCCTACATACTTGATGAGGACGGCACCCTCCAGCACAAGCTCAACTACTCCTACGTTTACGCCAGAAGGCTTGTAGGGGAGGACGAGATCTCTGATCTTAGGTCCCTGATAGAGGAGCACAGCAGGCACACGGGAAGCCCGAGGGCTAAGGAGATCCTGGAGAGGTTCGAGGAGTTCCTGCCCCTCTTCTGGAAGGTCATACCCATAGAGCAGAAGGGAAAGGACCCGTACAGGGAAGCTGTCGAGAGGGAGATGGAGATCCTGAGTAGGTGAAGCGAAGACTAGCCTTCTCTCTGTTCGACAGCGGCGAAACGGTCCTGAGCGCCCTTGTGTTCTCAACCTTCTTCCCCCTTTACATAACCAAGCATATAGACACCAAGGTTTACAGCAGCCTTTACGGTCTGTCCTTTCTGTTGTCCTTTGGTCTGGCCCTGTATCTGGGGAAGATCGCCGACAGGAGGGCTGTGAGGAAGCACCTCTTCGTGACCTTCAGCCTGCTGGTTCCTCTCCTGTGTGTGGGTATAGGGATCCTGTTCCAGTTTCCCCTGATCTCCCTGCTTGCCTTCCTGGCCCTGGCGGTTACCCACCAGCAGGCCTTTGTGTTCTACAACTCCCTGCTGCTCGGCTTCGATTCGAGGGGTATAACCTCGGGTATGGGTGTTGCCTTCGGTTACCTTGGATCAGCTTTGGCCCTTTTGTTTCTTGCCAGGTATCTAAAGGAACCTGAGGTCTACTTCGTAGTTGGGGGCGTGTTCTTACTTCTCTCCCTTCCCGCCTTCCTTTACCTGCAAAATCCGGAGGTCAGAAGCGAGGTCAGCATAGCAGGTGTCTTGAGAGACAGGAGGTTCCTTCTCCTCATCCTCACGATCCTGACCCTTACGGAGGTGGCCAACACGCTTATAGCCATGATGGGCGTCTATCTCAGGGAGGTTTACGGCTTTGCCAGGGAGGAGATCTACAGGGTGATCGGTCTCTCAGCCCTTGGAGGCATCCTTGGAGGTTTCCTCTGGGGCTACCTGACCGACAGGGTGGGTGTGAGGAGGGTCTTCCCCTTGGGTTTCCTGATCTGGTTCCTCTTCCTCGTATCTCTACCTCATGCCCCAGCAGGTATGGTTGTCTTCGTAGGTCTTCTTGCCGGTATGTCACTCGCCCACATATGGACAACCTCCAGGATACTCATACTCTCCGAGTTCCCTGAGGGGGAAGCCTCCGTAAGACTCTCCTTCCTCTCCCTAACAGAGAGGATAGCGTCGACAACCGGACTGCTTATGTGGGCCTTCTTCCTCCTTATTACGGACAACAACTTCAGGGTCTCCGCCGGCCTTATGTCCGTCTTCCCCTTGGTGGGTTTAGTGCTGTTCTTACTCTACGTCAAGACCGGAAAAGAGAACTCTTTCGGTTCCTGAGTTCCTGTAGGCTACGGGCATCGCCCGTGTGTTGTAGGCGAACCCTACCTCTCCCTTTAGGTTCAGGGCTATCACACCTCCTCTTCCCCCAGTCCGTCTCTCCAGGAGGTCTACACCTGCAAGGCAGGCCTTCATCGGGGAGAGGCCGAGGTTTATAAGGTTCACGACGAAGTAGGAGAGGCAGACCTTCATTATCCTGTCTCCGTCCCCGGTTGCGGAGGCACCGCCGAGGTCAGAGGCGTAGGTCCCCGATCCTATCACCGCCGAGTCACCCACCCTACCTGGAGCTTTCCCCTTAACCCCTCCTGTGGAGGTCCCCGCAACTACAATCTTCCCGTCTGTCACCACACACCCAACCGTATCTCCTGTGCCCTCTCTTCCCTCGATGGGTTCAGCACACCCAAGCCTCTCAGCCCCCTCACCCACTATGAGGGTGTGGTCGGTTCTCTCCATGACCTTCCTTGCCAGCGATATGGGGTTCCTGACCCCTCTAACTGCTCCTACAGCCCCAGCCCTTCCGTCGCTCACCATGATGGAGGCGTCCATCTCCACCTTTCCCTCAGAGTTCCTCACCGAACCTCTACCTGCGTTGAACAGCCCGCTGTCCTCGAGAACCTTGATGGCCTCCTCGCAGGCATCTACGGGCCTGCCCTCCCTGAGAAGGTCGAAGCCTTTAAGGACAGCTTCTTTCAGAACCTCCTTCACGTCCTCCACATCCTTTCTCTCCCAACCGCCCGCACCCCCGTGAACCACTATGGCTGCCATAACTGATAAAATAGACCAACTGTGAGGGTCCTTATAACTGGTGCTGCCGGTTTTATAGGATCCCACCTCTGCGAGAGGTTCCTTAGGGAGGGCCATGAGGTAATAGGCATGGACAACTTCCTGACCGGCAGTCCCGACAACATAGCCCACCTCTTCGAAAACCCGGACTTCACCTTCCTAAAGTACGACGTCACCAACTTCATCTACGTGAAGGGGGACCTTGACCTCATACTCCACTTCGCCTGCCCGGCCTCCCCGGTTGACTACATGAACCACCCCATCCACACCATGAAGGTGGATTCCTTAGGCACGCTCAACACCCTCGGCCTTGCGAAAGCTAAAGGTGCGAGGTATGTCTTCGCCTCCACCTCCGAGGTTTACGGAAACCCAACCGTTCACCCCCAGCCTGAAACTTACTGGGGCAACGTGAACCCCTTAGGACCGAGGAGCGTCTACGATGAGGCCAAGAGGTTCTCGGAGGCCCTCACCATGGCCTACCACAGGGAACACGGGATCGATGTCCGTATAGTCAGGATATTCAACACCTACGGCCCCAGGATGAGGATCGATGACGGGAGGGTGATACCCAACTTCGTCTCCCAGGCCCTGAGGGGTGAGGATCTCACCGTCTACGGGGACGGGAGCCAGACCAGAAGTTTTTGCTACATAGACGATCTTGTGGAGGGTATATACAGGGTAGCCATGAAGGAGGACATAGGTGGTGAGGTCTTCAACTTGGGAAACCCGGAGGAGTGGAGCATACTGGACCTGGCTAAGCTGATCCTAGACCTGACAGAAAGCCCCTCCAGGATAAAGTTCGTGGACAGACCCGAGGACGATCCGGACAGGAGGAGACCAGACATAACCAAGGCTAAAAAAGTGTTGGGCTGGGAACCTAAAGTGAGCCTGAGGGAGGGACTGGAGAGGACAATAGGCTGGTTCAGGGAGAGGGTCACCTGATCTGGAGGACGGTCCTCACGATCCTCTCTATGTTCTCGCCCACCTCCTCGGGAGTGGTTCCCAGTATAGGGTAGCCGTTCACGCTCTCTAGGCCCACCTCCCTGCTAACGAAACCTGCCGACAGGAATTCCCCGTTGGAGGAGAACACCTTGGTGGGGGTTATGTAAACCCTGTTCCTCTCGTCCACCAGGAAGTCGTCCACCCAGAACTCGAAGGTAGCCCTGTCCAGGCGGACCAGCAGAGACCTGTCACCGTTACCTATGTAAACCCTGATCCCCTTTCTCCCGCTCAG
>WFOY01000127.1 GCA_015487835.1 Aquificaceae bacterium | reverse complement strand
GGGTTAAGGTTCTAATAGACTCGGAGGTGAGGTAGTTGGAGTGCGAGGAGAAGATCAGGAAACTTCTGGAGATCATAGAGAGCGTCGCCAACAAGGAGTACGAGAAGGACAACTGGACCGGGATCCTGGACAAGGTTGCGGATCTCTTCGAAGCGGACGCAGCGGCCATAGGTGAGGTAAACGAAGGTTACCTGGTTTACAACAAGGTGTCCTCCAAAGTGAGAGAGTCTATAGAGAACTACAGACCTGAGGACTTCAAGGTTCCCATATGGAGGAGCGCCGCAGGTGAGGCCATCAGAAAGAAGGGCTACGTCATAGTGAACGACTACCAGAAGTACCCCCAGGCGGTTGTCTCCTGGAAGGAAGTTGGCCTTAAGCGTCTGCTGGTCACGATGATAGACCCAGAGGGTCTCCTGGGGAGCCTGTGCGTGGGCAGGTTCAGGGATGGAGCGCCTTTCACGGAGGAGGACGGGAAGATATTAAAGAGCCTCGCCTTCATATTCTCCTTTATAATCAGGGAGGAGATAAGGATAAAGAAGCTCTTTGAGAAGGCCATAAGGGACCCCCTCACGAACCTGTACAACAGGTACTTCTTGGAGGAGGAGGGCAAGAGGGAGATAGACAGGGCCAAACGCTATAGGTACACCGTGTCCCTCATAATGTTCGACCTTGACGACTTCAAGAGAGTGAACGACACCTACGGACACCAGGAGGGGGACAAGGTCCTTATCAAGTTCGCGAAGATACTCAAATCCAAGGTCAGGAGTACGGACATGCCCGTCAGGTACGGGGGTGAGGAGTTCATAGTCCTCCTACCGAACACAACTCCCAACGAGGCGGTGATCGTTGCCGAGAGGATAAGGAAGGTTATGGAGGAGGTGAGGTTCAGGTTCGGGTCCGAGGAGATAAAGATAACCGTGAGTGCAGGCATAGCCTCCTGCGAACCTGAGGACTGCTCCTTAGAGACGCTCATATACAGGGCTGACAAGGCTATGTACCGTGCTAAGAGGGAGGGTAAGAACAGGGTTGCCGTGTTCTCCCTGATAAATTAGATAACTATGGACAGGATCGTCATAAGGGGTGCCCGCCAGCACAACCTGAAGAACATAGACTTGGAGATACCTAAGAACAAACTGGTGGTCATAACGGGTCCTTCAGGTTCAGGGAAGTCCTCCTTAGCTTTTGACACAGTGTACGCGGAGGGACAGAGGAGGTACGTGGAGTCTCTTTCCTCTTATGCGAGGCAGTTCTTGGGAGTCATGGAGAAGCCCGACGTTGACTCCATAGAGGGCCTCTCCCCCGCGATAGCTATAGACCAGAAGACCGCCTCCAAGAACCCGAGGTCCACCGTGGGAACGGTTACGGAGATCTACGACTACCTGAGGGTGCTCTGGGCCAACATAGGAAAACCCCACTGCCCCACCTGCGGGAAGGTCTTGGAGGGTCTCTCGGCCCACGAGATACTGGAGAGGATCTTTGAAAAGTACAGAGGCAAGAGGATAATGGTCCTCGCGCCTGTGGTCAGGGGGAGGAAGGGAGAGTTCAGGGACCTCATAAGGGACATAGACAGGATGGGCTACACCAGGGTAAAGGTGGACGGGGATCTGAGGAGGGTGATAGAGGTTCCGCCCCTTGAGAAGAACAAGAAGCACTCCATAGACATAGTTATAGACAGGCTCACCCTCGATGATGAGGAAAGACCGAGGCTCCTCACGGACCTGGAGAGGTCCCTTGAGCTCGCGAAGGGCCTGGTGAAGATAGAGGATGTGGCTACAGGAAAGGAGGAACTCTTCTGTGAGAACCTGGTGTGCCCAGACCACGGTTTCTCGATACCTGAGATCTCACCCAGGCTCTTCTCCTTCAACTCGCCCTACGGTGCCTGCCCCTCCTGCAAAGGGCTGGGGGTCAAGTGGGAGATAGATACGGGTCTCCTCATAGACGAGGAAGAACCAGCCGTATACGCCTTCAGGATCTCGGAGAGCCATATCTTCAGCTATCTCAGGTTTCCCATAGCGAACGTCCTGAGGAAACTCGGTTACGACCCAAAGACCAGGTTTAGAGACCTGCCCGAGAGGGTGAGGCGGATACTCCTCTACGGGACAAACGAGGATTTTGAGTTCGAAGGCATAGTG
>WFOY01000126.1 GCA_015487835.1 Aquificaceae bacterium | reverse complement strand
GAGAAGGACAGGGTCCTCCAGAACAAACTGGCCAAAGCGGGCTAACTTGAATTTCCAACACCTATGTAGGATAATGTTTAAGTTCTAACGGAGGTAAAGTATGGACATAGGGGTCGTGCCCAACCTAACCCTGTTCGTACAGGCGGCTCTTTTTCTCCTGTTTGTGATCGTGGTGAACTTCCTGTTGGTAAAGCCCTACACCAGGGCTATGGAGGAGAGGGAAAGAATAGTTAGGAGAAACGAAGAGGAGGCCAAGAGACTCAGGGAGGAGGCTGCCAAGTACCTGGACCAGGCCAAGGAGATCCTCGAGAGGGCCAGGGTGGAGGCAAACAGTATCATAGACGAAGCAAGGAGAGAAGCCGCCAGGATAAGGGCGGAGATCATCGAGAGTGCCGAAAAAGAGGCCCAGGAGGAGATACAGAGAGGTGTGGAGGAGATAAGGAGGTCCCTCGAGGAGGAGAAGAGGAAGCTCGAGAAAGCGGTTAGAGAAGTGGCGGAAAGCATAGTAAGCAAGATCATGGGAGAGGCGGCATGAGGTTCGTTCTGGTTCTTGTCCTTATACCTGTCCTGGCAATCGGTGCAGAGGCAGGAGGGGGCCATCACTCACCCCTCGAACTCGTGTGGAAGGGTCTGAACGTGGTCCTCTTCCTCGCGGTTGCCTACTGGTTCGGGAGAAGGCCCGTTGCTGAAGCCTTCAACAACTTCTGGAGGTCCCTGACCGACAGGATCGACTCTTCCGAACAGGATCTCCAAAAGGCTAAGGAGGAACTGAGGAGGGCGAAGGAGGAGCTGGAGAAGGCCAAGGTTAGGGCGGACGAGTCGGTGGCCCTCGCCAGGGAGTCTGCCCAGATGGAGATAGAGAAGGCTAAGAAGCATGCGGAGGAGGTCGCCAGCAGGATCAAGGAGAAGGCTGAGGAGACAATAAACATAGAGACAAAGAAGGCCAAAGAGGAGCTGGCCCTGTTCGGTATGAGAAAGGCGGAGGAGATAGCAAAGGACATACTCTCGGAGAGGTTCAAGGACCCTGAGGTCCAGAGGAGATACATAGAGGTTCAGCTAAGACGGCTGGAGGGCAGGCAGGATGACCAAGGGTAAGGACACGGCCAGGAAGCTGGTAAGGCTTATACTCCGAAGGGTTCCCAGTGAGAAGAACAAGCTAATAGCCACGGGGGAGGTGATAGGCTTCTTGGCTTACCTTTACAGGAAGTCCAGGGATGTGAGAAACTTCTTCCTCAGCCCCTTTGTGCCCCACGAGGCGAAGGAGAACTTTCTAAGAGAGATACTCTCTAAGTTTGGTGCCCCCGAAGGTGTATTAGAGGTTCTCCGCTACATGATCGAGACCCACTCTATGTCCCTCCTCCCTGATATGAAGAAGGCTTACGACCACGAGGTCGAGAGGATCATGAGGATGTCCAAAGGACACCTGTACATAGCGAAGGACGTCGGTAAGGAAGAGATAGAGAAGATAAAGGCCACGATCCAGAAGATCCTGGGCAGGGACCTGGACATAGATGTTGCCTACGACCCGGACCTGATAGGAGGGTTCCTGTTCAAGACCTCGGGCTTCGTAGTGGACACCTCCGTTAAAAGGCACTTAGAGAGACTCCTCATAGGAGGTTAAGTCTATGGAGAGAACCTTGATAATCATAAAGCCAGATGCTGTCGAAAGGAAGGCAGTTGGGAAGATACTGGACAGGTTCCTGAAGGAGGGTTTCGAGATAAGGGCCCTCAAGATGTTCAGGTTCACCGAAGACCAGGCCAAGAGGTTTTACATAGTCCATAAAGAGAGGCCCTTTTACAGGGAGCTCGTTGAGTTCATGATATCGGGTCCCGTCGTCGCTGCCGTTCTGGAGGGTGAGAACGCTATAGCCAGGGTGAGGGAGATAATAGGACCGACGGACAGCGAGGAGGCGAGAAGAGTAGCACCCAACTCCATAAGGGCCCTGTTCGGTACCGATAAGGGTAAGAACGCCATCCACGCCTCAGACTCCAAGGAGTCGGTGGACTACGAGATACCTTTCATATTCTCCGAGCTTGAGATACTTTAGCCTAATTGTCCTCCTTCTGGTCGTACTTTCCTTTCTTTCCCTGCTTCCCAGTCTGTCCAGCTACCACCTCCACAAGGAGGAGGTGAGGAGGACCCTCGTCGCCTTTGAGATGGACAGGGGAGTGGACCCTTTCCAACCCACCCTTTTGGGGGAACCTTACTATAACAAACCACCTCTCTTCAACTGGATCATAGTGGCCTACTCCAAGTTGATGGGCTGGGGCACACTCACCCCAAGATCGGTTACGCTCACCTTCACCTTGCTCACAACCCTTCTGACCTTCCTCATAGCCCTCAAGATCCTCGGGGACCCAAGGATGGGCCTTGTGGCCTCCCTAGTGTTCGTGACCTTCTCGGACGTTCTCTTCTGGTACGGCTGGATGGCGGAGATAGATATAACTTACTCCT
>WFOY01000125.1 GCA_015487835.1 Aquificaceae bacterium | reverse complement strand
GTCTGAAGGACATAGAGAGGAGGGTGGCCAAGCTCGGAGACTCGGACAAGGTGAGGGTGGGCCAGATAGTCATAGCTATAGGGAACCCTTACGGACTCGAGAGGACGGTGACAGTAGGCGTCGTCTCAGCCCTCAAGAGGAGCATAGGTATAACCCAGTACGAGAGCTACATACAGACGGACGCGGCTATAAACCCTGGTAACTCGGGGGGACCGCTCATAAACATAAAGGGAGAGGTCATAGGGATAAACACGGCCATAGTGGCCTCGGGACAGGGCCTTGGGTTCGCCATACCCATAAACCTAGCCAGGTGGGTCATGGACCAGATACTCCAGCACGGCAGGGTAATAAGGGGTTGGCTCGGCGTTGTGATACAGGAGGTGACGCCCGATATAGCTGAGGCGATAGGTGTCAGGGAAGGTATAATCATAGCTCAGGTCATAAAGGGAAGCCCCGCGGACAGGGCGGGCCTGAAGGTGGGGGATATAATAGTTGCCCTCAACGGTAAGAAGATGGACTCGGTGAGGGACCTCCAGATCTCCATAATGAGGACTAAGCCTGGAACGGTGGTCACTTTGACCGTGATCAGGGAAGGAAAGAAGAGGGAGATTAAGGTAAAGATAGGTGAGCTGCCAGAGAAAGGGCAGCCCAAACCTAAGGATTACGAAGGTGAGGACCTTGGCCTGTCGCTCAGGAACCTTACACCCCAGGAGAAGGCCCAGGCTGGGGTCGAAGGGGTGCTGGTCGTCGGTGTAGTGCCGGGCAGCCTCGCCCACAGAAGCGGACTCAGACCCGGAGATGTTATAATGAGGGTGAACTACAGGAAGGTGAGGACAGTCCAGGAGTTTAAAAGGATCATAGAGAACCTCAAGGAGATGGGAAAGACCAAGGTACTTCTGCTCGTGAGGAGAGGGGATAGTAACATATACCTTGTTCTTAACCTTAAGTGAGAGGTGCCATGCCGGATACTGAGCAGGAGCTTATAAACCAGTACCTTAAGAGGATATCGAACATACCCCTCCTCACTCCTGAGGAGGAGAAGAAGCTGGCCAGACGTGCAAAGCAGGGTGACGAGGAGGCCCTCAAGAAGCTGGTCGAGTCCAACCTGAGGTTCGTTGTCAGCATAGCTAAACAGTACATAGGTTACGGTCTTCCCTTCTCTGAGCTGATAGCGGCAGGGAACCTGGGCCTCCTTGAGGCGGCGAAGAGGTTCGATCCCGACAGGGGGGTGAAGTTCATATCTTACGCAGTGTGGTGGATAAGGCAGGCCATAATGCAGGCTCTCTCTCAGCAGACTGGGGCCGTCAGGATACCCTTGAAGCAGTCCCACCTGATAAGCAAGATAGGGACCATATACTCCGAGCTCGCCAAGGAGCTTGAGAGGGAGCCCACACCTGAGGAGGTGGCCGAGCACCTCAGCAAGGAGATGATAGCCAAGGAGTTGGAGAAGGATCTGGGGAGGGAACCCACGGAGGAGGAGATCGAGAAGAGGTTTGAGAAGGAGGGTTACAAGATATCCCCCGAGGAGGTGGAGAGGTACCTCCAGGTCTGCAGGATACCCCTCTCCTTAGACGCCCCCGTGGGTGAGAACGAGGATACCTTCTTCGTTGACTTTCTCAGCAAGCACGGCACGGCTGAGGTGGAGGAGAGCGTCATAAGGGAGGTGCTCGAGAAAGAGATCTACAACCTCCTGGACAAACTGCCTGAGAAGGAGAGAAGGGTTATAGAGCTCAGGTTCGGGCTCAGAGGCAACGAACCCAAAACCTTGAGGGAGATAGGCGAGATCCTGAACGTATCCAGGGAGAGGGTAAGACAGCTGGAGACGAGAGCTTTGAGGAAGCTGAGAAACCTCGCCATGAAGAGACATCTCAAGGACTTCCTCAGCTGATGGAGGGGGTTCTCCTCATAAACAAACCGAAGGGCTGGACCTCCACCAGGGTCGTCGAGGAGGTGAGGAGAAAGCTTGGAACCAAGGTAGGACACACGGGAACCTTGGACCCCATAGCCACCGGGTTGATGATACTTCTCACCGGCAGATCTACCAGGTTCGCCTGGATAATACAGCAGCTCCCAAAGACTTACAGGGTCACCGGGATACTGGGCATAGTAACTGACACCTACGACCTGGACGGTAGGGTGGTGGAGAGAAGAAATGTGAACGTCTCCTGTGAGGACGTTGGCAGGGCCTTGGAAAGGTTCAGGGGGGAGATAGTTCAGGTTCCCCCTCCCTTCTCGGCTAAGCGGATCAAGGGCAGGAGAGCCTACGAACTTGCGAGGAGAGGGGAGAGGCCCGATCTGAAGCCCGTGAAGGTGTCGGTCTATAAACTCGAACTCTTGGAGTGCAGGTTGCCCGAGTTCACCGTACTCACCGAGGTTTCCTCAGGCACATACGTGAGGTCTCTAATACACGACATAGGTGAGGCCCTCTCGTGCGGTGCTGCCGTGAAGGACCTGGTTAGGACGAGGGTAGGCCCCTTCTCCCTGGAGGAGGCTGTTCCCTTGGAGGAGTTTCTGACCTCGGAGGATCCGAGGAAGTTTATCAGGCCTGTGGATGAGGGTCTCCAGTTCCTCCCTGTCGTGAGCCTCGACCACTTCCAGGGAAAGCGGGTCCTAAATGGAAACTCGGTTCTCCTAAAGGGAAAAGAGGTGGAAGGTTATGTCAGGATATACATAGACAATGTCTTCGTTGGGATCGGGACCGCAAAGGGCGGTGTTCTAAAGCCGGAGAGGATCATACCCCCCAAAACTTGACAATACCACACTCAAATTTTATCTTAATAACTCGGAATAAAAGTTGAGAGGAGGTTTGTAATGCCCTCCACGAAGAAGGACTACTACGAGATCCTGGGAGTTCCGAGGAACGCGTCCCAGGAGGAGATCAAGAAGGCCTACAGGAGGCTCGCCAGAAAGTACCATCCCGACATAAACAAGAGCCCTGAGGCAAAGGAGAAGTTCAAGGAGATAAACGAGGCCTACCAGGTCCTTTCGGACCCGGAGAAGAGAAAGCTGTACGACATGTACGGCCACACGGCCTTCGAGGGTGCCCAGCAACAGCAGGAGACCTACACCTCTGGCATACCTGACCTTGAGGAGATCCTGAGGGACTTCTTCGAGGGGGGGTTCGGCTTTGACTTCGACACCATATTTGAGAGGGCAACGAGAGGCAGGAGGGAGAGGAGAAGACCCCTTAGGGGGGAGGACATACACAGGACCGTGGAGATCTCCCTGGAGGAGGCCTTCAGGGGTGTCACCACCTCGGTCTCCGTGGACAGGGAGGTGGAGTGCTCCTCCTGCGGAGGTTCCGGTTACAACCAGAAGGCTGGGGTGAGGACCTGCCCCACCTGCGGTGGAAGGGGTCAGGTGGTCCAGAGACAGTTCATAATAACCATCTCCCAGACCTGTCCCACATGCAGGGGTGAGGGTGTGCTGAGGGAACCCTGTCAAGTCTGCGGTGGGAGAGGAACCGTTCAAAAGAGGGAGGAGATAAAGGTAAGGATACCTCCGGGAG
>WFOY01000124.1 GCA_015487835.1 Aquificaceae bacterium | reverse complement strand
GAATACTCATCCCGTCATGTATATTATTAACCTTAAGGAGGCGGCATGGAGTTCTTCTTCTTCCTTGACGTCTATGCGGATAGGCAGCTCATAGACTACTACATACTGTCCTTCAAGCTGGGAAACCTGAAGTCCGTGGAGCTGAAGGAGTGGTCTGGTAAGAGTTACATAGTGGGTATAAAGGACTGGGAGAGGTTCAAGAAGACCACCTACGACTTAGTCCTATATGAGCTTGGCGACGAGATAGAGAGGTTCAAGGACATAGAAACCGCCCTCAGGGAGGGTTACAAGATAGCCTACAGGGAGGCCTCCAGAAGGGGGGCGAAGAGGGTAGTTCCCGCCATAGGTTACGGCAACCCGCCCGTCGATCTGGTTGAGAGGTTCTTTCCCGTCCGCTTTGAGTTTGAGAAGTTCCCAGAGGACATAGACAGCTTCCTCGAGGAGATCGTGAGGAGCACACCCAGGGAGCTCTCCACGAGAGGTATAGAGGATGATGAAGTCTCTATCTGAGATCTTAGAAGACCTCACCCCCAAGAGGATAGTTGAGGAGCTCAACAAGTACGTTGTCGGTCAGGAGGAGGCCAAGAAGGCTGTTGCCATAGCCTTGAGGAACAGGTGGAGGAGGCAGCGTCTCCCTGAGGGTCTGAGGGACGAGGTGGCTCCCAAGAACATCCTTATGATAGGACCCACGGGGGTGGGCAAGACCGAGATAGCGAGGAGGCTGGCTTCCCTGATAAAGGCCCCCTTCGTCAAGGTGGAGGCCACCAAGTACACCGAGGTGGGTTACGTGGGGAGGGACGTGGAGTCCATGGTAAGGGAGCTTGTGGAGGTCTCCTACCAGATGGTCAAAAGAGAGTACATGGAAAGGGTAAGGGAGAGGGCGAGGAGGCTTGCTGAGGAGAGGATACTCGACTACCTTGTGCCCCAGCAGTTCACCAGCTTCGGGATAAGGGAGGCTCCCAGTGCTGGGAAGCGTGAGGAGATAAGGGAAAGGCTTAGAAAGGGGGATCTGGACGACAGGGTGATAGAGATAGACGTCCAGGAGAAGGTGGTACCCATGGTCGGGATCGCAGGACCTCCAGGACTGGAGGACCTTGAGAACCAACTCAGGGAGATGTTCTCTAACCTGATGCCCACAAAGAAGAGAAGGAAGGTTAGGGTAAAGGAGGCCCTTCATATCCTCGAGCAGGAGGAGGCCGAGAAGCTCATAGACAGGGAGGA
Source organism: Aquificaceae bacterium (assembly GCA_015487835.1). Taxonomy (GTDB): domain Bacteria; phylum Aquificota; class Aquificia; order Aquificales; family Aquificaceae; genus Hydrogenivirga. The sequence goes on along the minus strand of WFOY01000124.1, from coordinate 3,976 downwards.
AGTCGCCAGGGAGGCGATCTACAGGGCGGAGAACTTCGGGATAATCTTCATCGACGAGATAGACAAGATAGCTGTGAAGACCCCAGGAACAGGTCCAGGTGTCTCCAGGGAGGGAGTCCAGAGGGACCTGCTTCCTATCCTTGAGGGGACCACGGTGAACACCAAGTACGGACCTGTCAAGACGGACCACATCCTCTTCATAGGGGCGGGGGCCTTCCACATGGCGAAACCCTCGGACCTCATCCCCGAGCTCCAGGGGAGGTTCCCCATAAGGGTGGAGCTAAAACCCTTGACTAAGGAGGACTTTGTGAGGATCCTCACCGAGCCCGAGAACGCCCTCACCAAGCAGTACGTAGAGCTCCTGAAGACCGAGGACGTCCAGATAGAGTTCACCGAGGACGCCATAGAGGAGATCGCGAGGATCTCGGAGGAGATAAACAACAGAACAGAGAACATAGGTGCCAGAAGACTTCACACGGTTATGGAGAAGATCCTTGAGGATATATCCTTCAACGCTCCGGAGATGGCCGGTCAGTACATAATCATCGACAGCAGGTTCGTGAGGGCGAAGCTGGAGGGGATAGTCCAGGACGAGGAGCTAAGCAGATACATCCTTTAAGAACTCCTTCACCCACCACCTTATGTCCTTCTCCCTGACCACGATCCTCATGGCCCTCATCCTCTCCCTGCGCTCCGACCTCTTCATCTTGAGGGCCATGTAGATGGCCTCCGCCACCTCGTCCTCGTCGAAGGGGTTGACGATTATAGCACCCTCCCTCAGCTGGAGACTTACCCCCGCGAACTCGCTCACAATAAGCACTCCGTCCTCGTCGGTCTTAGAGATCACGTACTCCTTTGAGACCAGGTTAAGGCCGTCTATTATAGGTGTCACGAGGGCGAAGTCCGCCATCATGTACAGGGACACGAGCCTCTCATCAGGGTAGTTCTTGTAGTAGTAGTATATGGGGACCCAGCCGGGTTCCCCGAACCTCCCCTCTATCATACCCACGATTTCGTCCGTTCTCCTCTTTATGTCTATGTACTCCTCCAGCTTGGTTCTTGTAGGTGCCGCTATCTGGACGAAGGAGACCCTCCCCCTGAAGGAGGGGTACTTCTCGAAGAACCTGCCTATACCCCTGAACTTCTCCTCAAGACCCTTCGTGTAGTCCAGTCTGTCTACCCCCACCCCTATGAACTCAACACCCATCCTCTTCCTAAGGTTGTTGGCGTACCTCACCGCCTTCGGGTCCTTGGCTAACCTCTCCCACCTCTCCACGTCTATACCTATGGGAACTGCCCTCACCTCTATCCTCCTGCCGTTCCAGTAGACGGTGTTGTTGTCAGAGAAGGCACCGAGGATCTCCCTCACGCACTCGAGAAAGTTCTCCACGTAATGCTGGGTGTGGAAGCCGATGACGTCGGACCCAAGCATGCCTTCGAGGATCTCCCTCCTGGAGGGCAGGAACCTCATCATGAAGTAGGGAGGGAAGGGTATGTGCCAGAACAGGTATATGGGGTCCGATATGCCTGCATCTCTTAGTAATTGGGGCACAAGAGCAAGATGGTAATCGTTCACCAGGATCTTGGACCCTGGGACGTAAACCTCCGCCACAGCCTTGGCGAACTTCCTGTTTACGCGCCTGTAGGCTGTCCAGAAGGAGCTGTTGAAGTGGGTCTTGGTGAGGAACATGTGGCAGAGGGGCCAGAGGGTCTCGTTGGAGAAACCGTAGTAGTAACCCGAGACATCACCGCTGGTCAGGGGCACGAACTTGACCAGGAACCTGTCGTTTATCCTCAGCTCCTCGGGACCTTTGCCCTTCCTTCCCCAGCAGACCCAAGTGCCTCCGTACTCCCTGAGGACAGGCTCCAGGGCCGAGACCAGACCTCCAACCGTCTTCTCTAACCTGACCTTCCCCCTCGAGGGCTCCACCCTGTAAGGCTCTCTGTTCGATACTACTATCAGCCTCATTGCGTTAATATACCTTTTAATGATAATCTTCTTAGACTACGACGGTACCCTGGTACCTATACAAGAGTTTCCTTACCTTGCTAGGATAGACCCTGAGAGGAAGGAGTTTCTGAGGGAACTCGGGAGGGTTCACACAGTCGCCGTGGTGACCGGCAGGGACAAGAGGAGCTTCTCCAACGTCTTCGGAGAGGTACCCCCTGAGATATTCCTCGTCACCTCCCACGGGGCGAAGATATACAGGGGTGAGGACCTGATCGCCAACTTCCTGGATGGGAAGGTTCCTGATCTCGGACCCCTTAAGGAGGCCCTGAAAGATCTCCCGGGAACCTTCCTGGAGGAGAAGGAGGGTTGCTTTGCCCTCCACTACAGGTCCTTCAAGGGTGATGAAGCCCTCGTTGAGGAAGCCTTCTACAGGTTCGTAAGGGATCACCCGCCCCTTAAGGTGATAAGGGGTAAGAAGGTCCTTGAGGCGGTTTACGGCGAGTTCGACAAGGGTAAGGGTGTGGAGAGGTTTCTAAAGGTCACCGGCTGGAAGGGTGACGAACCTGTGATATACGTAGGGGACGACACCACGGACATGGACGCCTTCAGGGTCGTGAAGAAGATAGGTGGTAGGGCCTACTTTGTGGGTGAGAGACCGCCCCCTGGGGTAGACGGTGTGCTGAGGGACGTGGAGGAGGTCTACAGGTTCTTAAGATCCCTCAAGTAGGCTGTGAATGACTATGAGGTAGTCCTTCAGGTGCCTCGTTATGAGGAAGCTGTGCCTCACCCTCTCCCTTGCGTTCCTGCCGAGTCTGTGCCTGAGGTCCTCATCTACGATCAGCTGTTTGATCCTGAAGGCGGCTCCCTCGTTGCTGTTCACGAGGTAGCCCGTGACACCGTTTATTATCTGCCTCCTTATACCACCTATGTTGCTTCCCACAACGGGCTTCCCCTTCCACATACCCTCGGACACGACGAGACCGAAGCCTTCCCTTATGGACTTCTGGACCACCACGCTCGCCGCCCTCTGGAGGGCGTTTATCTCCAGATGACTGTCGGGCGGGAGGTTGAGCACGTGAATGTCGGGGTCATCCCCCTTGGCCTCGATCACCTCCCTGTAGACCTCCTCCCCCTCGGGATCGTCCGAGGCGAAGGATCCTGCCAGGACAAGCTGGCAGTCCACCCTCCTCCTAACTATCCTGTAGGCCTCTATCACCCCGAAGGGGTCCTTGAGCCGATCGAACCTGGACACCTGAAGGACTATGGGCCTCTCAGGGTCTATCCCCAGTCTGGTGAGGGTTGACTCTACGAGGTCAGCCTCTATCTCCCTGTTCTTGTCGTGGAGAGGGTCTATCGAGGGCGGTATTATGTAGGTGGGTATCCTGACCCCTTCCCTCACGAACTCGGGTATGTGGAATATGGCGGCGTCGTAGCCGTTCACGAAAGACTCTACGAACTTCCAGGTCGCTTCGTCGGGCGAGGACACGTCTATGTGACACCTCCATATCCACCTCTGTCCAGGTCTCTTCTTTACCACCAGACCTAAGGGCTGGGGGTCATGTATAAACACAACGTCGTAAGGGTCGGTATCTACGTAAGAGAGGTTCTCGAAGGTGTACTTCATGTAGGTTAGCACGTCCTCCGGGTCGAGGGACCTCCCGTCAGGCATGTGAAGCAGGTTGTGGATCTTCTTGGTCACCTTGAAGAAATCCTTATCACCCTTTATCACCTCCCAGTGGCACTCGATACCGAGATCGTTCATAAGGGGCACGAGCCTGTGCAGTATCTCGGCGACACCCCCACCCACCTTGGTGGAGTTCACGTGAAGCACCTTTATGCCCCTAAGATCCTTGGCTATGATCTCCAGCTCCTTCAAGGTACCGCTGTCCACGTACTTGGCGTACTCCTCGATCATGCTAAGTCTCCAAAATGTTTATAAGCCTGTCCTTCAGCTGATACAGGCTCACCGACATGAGATCGATCCTGTTCACCTCCTCTGCCTTCTTCACCTCACCTATCTCCGTG
>WFOY01000123.1 GCA_015487835.1 Aquificaceae bacterium | reverse complement strand
TCCTGGTCTTCTCCTCCTCAGAGATACCTTCGGCGAAGGTGATAGCGATCGCAGACCTTCCCACCTGGGCGTTTATGTTGGGCATCAGCCTAACTACCCGGTCGGTTCCCGATCTCTCCTTGAGAAAGTCTGTGTCTACTCCAGCGGCGATGCTGAGGACTATCCTGTCTCCGAGGTCGGGTCTCATGTCCTGGAGGACCTTCCCCACATCCTTGGGTTTGACCGCGATCAGGACCATGTCCGACTCCCTCACCAGGAAGGTGAGGTCAGAAGCTACCGGAAATCCCCTCTCCTTTGCGAGGTCCTGCTTCTTTGGGTCCACATCGAAAACGATCAGGTTCTCCCTACCGACCTTCTTGGAGATACCCTCCGCAAAGGCTGACCCCATGTTCCCGAAGCCAACTACACCCACCTTCATCCGAACTTCTCCCTGAAAAGTTTCTCAAAGGTCTTCTTATCGGAGCACACCACGAAGACCTCCTGGACCGAGGTGCCGTTCTTGTACAGGACCTTGTAACCTGTAAGGGTTGGGTACTTGAGAAAGATCCCGTTCGTGCCCTTTCCCCTGTTCTGCCTCACGATCCTGCCAGGTATTATGGTCTCGACCACATCCCAGCTCTCGATCTCCTTAAGGTACCTCTCCAAACCTTCGAGTATGTGGTGCTGAACCTTGACCTTGCCGACCCTTCTCCCCGGCATGATATAATAGGATAGCTTAGAACGCACCTTTCCCGCTTGGGTTGCCCTGTCTTGGGTACGGGAAAGGGAGGCGAAACCCAAGGAGGTGTGCGATGGCAGTCGTTTCCATGAAGGATCTTCTTGAGGCAGGTGTCCACTTCGGACACTCAAAGGCCCGCTGGAACCCGAAGATGGCCCCTTACCTGTACGGTGTCAGAAACGGGATCCACATAATAGACTTAAACAAGACCCTGGTCCTTCTGGAGGAGGCCTACAACTACGTGTCCGATATGGTGGCCCAGGGGGCAGAGGTCCTCTTCGTGGGAACGAAGAAGCAGGCCAAGGAGATAATCAAGGAGGAGGCGGAGAGGTGCGGGGCCTTTTACGTGAACGAGAGATGGGTAGGTGGGCTTCTGACCAACTTCCAGACTGTGAGGAAGAGCCTACTGAAGCTTGAGAAGCTCGAGAAGATGGAGGAGGAGGGTATATTTGAGATCCTGCCCAAGAAGGAGGTGAGGAGGTTAAGGAAACAGAAGGAGAAGCTGGAGAAGCTCTACGGCGGGATCAGGAGCATGACCAAGCTGCCAGACCTCATATGGGTGGTAGACACAGTGAGAGAGCAGATAGCCGTCCTTGAGGCCAGGAAGCTGGGGATACCCGTGGTTGCTATAGCTGACTCCAACTGTGACCCCGATCTTATAGACTGGATAATACCTGGGAACGACGATGCCATAAAATCGATAAAGCTCCTCACATCGAAGATAGCGGATGCGGTCATAGAAGGAAAGAACAGAAGGGAGAGCGCTGAGGAGGTGGAGGTCAAGAAGGAGAGGAGGGTAGTTACGGTTGAGGAGCACGAGAAGAAACTCTTTGAGGAAGCTGTGGAGATGTCCGAGAAGTATGAGGAGCTGGATAAGGACGCTGTGGAGTACGAGTGATGGGTGCTTTAAGCTTGATGTGCCTTGCGACCTGCGGGTTTGTGCTGTTTTACGCCTACATGAGGTTCAGGGAGGAGAACGATGGGTGTGAGCATAGAAGACATCAAGAAGCTTAGGGAGATGACAGGGGCCGGGATGGTGGACTGCAAGAAGGCCCTCGAGGAGGCAGGCGGTGACCTGGAGAAGGCCAAGGAGATCCTCAGGGTAAAAGGCCTCGCCAAGGCGGACAAGAAGGCTGGAAGGGAGACAAAGGAGGGTGTGGTTCACGTAAAGATATCCGAAGACAGAAGAAAGGGAGTCATAGTTGAGGTCAACTGTGAGACGGATTTCGTCGCCAGGAACGAGGAGTTCAGGAAGATCGTGGAACAGATCGCGGAACACATACTCTCCCTCGAGGAGAACAAAAACAGAGAAGGTGAGGGTCCCGATATCTTAGACCAGCCCTTCTACAGGGACAGATCGAAGACGCTGGGTGAACTGATCAAGGAGACCATAGCCAGGATAGGTGAGAACATAAGGATCTCCAGGTTCGCCAGGATAGACACGGATAACTACCTACACTCTTATGTTCACGGAGGGGGGAGGATAGGTGTCCTCCTCGAGTTCAAAGGGCCGGACATAAACGACCAGGTCCTGAGAGTGGCCCAGGACGTTGCCATGCAGATAGCCGCGATGAGGCCCGAGTTCGTCAGTGTGGAGACCATCCCGGAGGAGGTAATAGAGAGAGAGAAGAGGATCCTCTCCGACCAGGCACGCCAGGAGGGAAAGCCTGAACACATCATAGACAAGATAGTCCAGGGCAAACTGAGGAAGTTCTTTGAGGAGAAGGTTCTGCTCAACCAGAGGTTCATAAGGGACGAGGACATAACGGTCAAGGAGTTCATAGAGAGATCCGGTCTCGGGATAGAGGTGGTGAGGTTTGTCAGGTTCGAGATCGGTGGTCTCTGATGGAGGGAGGTCAGCCCAAGTACAGGAGGATACTGCTGAAGCTTTCTGGGGAGGCCTTCGCCGGAGACAGAGGCTACGGTATAGACCCCGCCTTCTTAGAGTACATATCGGAGGAGATAGGTGAGGTTTACGATCTTGGGGTCCAGATAGCTGTCGTGATCGGTGGGGGCAACATATTCAGAGGCTTTGAAGGAGAAAACATAGGTATAGACAGGGCGACCGCTGACTACATGGGAATGCTTGCCACAGTGATCAACGCCCTCGCCCTCCAGTCTGCCCTCGAGAGGCACAGGGGCATACCTACAAGGGTTCTGTCCGCCATAGAGATGAGGCAGGTGGCGGAACCTTACATAAGGAGAAGAGCCGTAAGACACCTTGAGAAGGGAAGGGTTGTGATATTTGCGGGAGGTACAGGTAACCCCTTCTTCTCGACCGACACGGCCGCAGCACTTAGGGCGGCGGAGATAGAGGCAGAGGTCCTCCTCAAGGCGACCAAGGTGGGCGGTGTGTACGACAGGGACCCGGAGAGGTTTCCCGACGCGGCCCTTATAAAGGAGATAAGCTACCTTGAGGTCATAAACAGGGGCATAAAGGTCATGGACCACACGGCCCTCACCATGTGCAGGGAGAACGGCATACCTATAATAGTTTTTAATATTAAAGAGAAAGGAAATCTCAAGTCCGTCGTGGTAGGCAAGGACATAGGGTCTGTGGTAAGGGGGTAGGTCATGGTCCAGGAGATCGAGGACATACTAAAGGAAACGGAGAAGGATATGAAGAAGAGCGTCCAGCACTTTAAAAATGAGATAGCGGGCCTGAGAACAGGTAGGGCTTCCGCCAGTCTCGTTGAGGATCTTAAGGTGGACTACTACGGATCCAAGGTTCCTATAAAGCAGCTGGGGAGCATATCGGTGCCTGAGCACAACCAGATAGCCATACAGGTCTGGGACGCGAACGCGATCCCGGCCATAGAGAAGGTGATCCAGGAGGATCTAAACCTGAACCCCAACACCCAGGGCAACGTTATAAGGATAACCCTGCCTCCCCTCACCGAGGAGAGGAGGAGGGACATGGTCAGGATGCTCCACAAGATAGCAGAAGAGGCCAGGGTAGCCGTGAGGAACATAAGGAGGGACGCAAAGGAGATGATAGAGGATCTTGAGGGTATATCCGAGGACGAGAAGAAGAGAGCCCTCGACAGACTCCAGAAGATAACCGACAGGTACATAGAGGAGATAAACAGCCTGATGGACGCCAAGGAGAAGGAGATAATGACGGTATGATATGGAGCAAGGAGATTCTGATAGGGATCCTTATCGTCCTCCTCGTTGCTTCGGCGGTAGGAGGTTTTAACTACTACAAAGGTTACAGGTACAAGAAGCTGGACGAGGTAGCCTACAAGGTCTACCTCTTTGAAACTGGAAAGCTGGGAGAGGACAAGCTTGAAGATATAGTAAAGGGAACACCCTATGAGGTTTACCTCTTAGCTCTAAAGGGAGAGGACGTGGCCGACAGGGTGGAGGACGAGGACGTTAGAAAGATCTACTTAGAGGCGAGGGCCTACAGGCTTTTCAAGGAGGGAAGACCTGAGGAGGCCCTGAAGCTGATCGAAAGGATAGGGAGGGAGGACTTCAACTACCCCTCGGCCCAGCTGCTTAAGGGTATAATCCTGGAGAAGCTGGGACGGATAAAGGAGGCAAGATCCGTATACGTGAAGGTCTCCGCCGAGTTCAGGAACACCTACTTCGGCAGGGTGGCCTACGCCAGGCTCCTCGCCATCGAGGGTCTCTGATGCCCACGATCCTCATAACCAACGACGACGGTTACTTCTCAGAGGGTATAAGAGCTCTCAGGGAAGCTCTAAGGTCCTTGGGAAGGGTCGTGGTCGTAGCCCCTGACAGGAACCTGAGCGGGGTGGGGCACTCACTGACCTTCACCATGCCCCTCAGGATGAGGAAGGTGGAGGAGGACTTCTACACGGTTATAGACGGCACACCCGCCGACTGCATACACCTCGGGTACAGGGTCATCTTAGAGGGGGAGAAACCCGACATAGTCTGCGCGGGAATAAACGAAGGGCCGAACTTGGGAGAGGACATAACCTACTCAGGCACCGTCTCGGGAGCTATGGAGGGGAGGATACTTGGGATCCCCTCGGTGGCCTTCTCCGTGTTCGGCGGGGGGGACATACTCTTTGAAGAGGTGGCCAAGTCTTGCAGAGATATAGTCGAGAGGATCTTAGAGAACGGCATGCCCGAGGACACCTACCTCAACGTGAACATACCCAACCTTAGGAAGGACGAGATCAAGGGCATAAAGATTACGAGGCAGGGGAGGAGGGACTACAAGGAGAAGGTGTTCAAGTACTTAGCCCCCTACGGAGAGCCCCTCTACTGGATAGCTGCGGAGGAGTTCGGGTGGATGCCTGAGGAGGGGACCGACTACTGGGCTGTGATGAACGGCTACATATCCGTGACCCCCCTTCACCTGGACCTCACCAACTACAGGGCCATGAAGGAGATAGGTTATCTGGAGAGATGAGAACCCAGGACGTGGCAAGGATAACAGGCGGGCATCTCAAGGGCGATGGGAGCCTGGAGATAAGGAGGGTCTGCTCGGACAGCAGGAGGACCGAAGAAGGCGACCTCTTCGTGGCACTGAGGGGGGAAAGGTTCGACGGCCATGACTTCATACACGAGGCCTTCAGGAGAGGTGCAGTATGCACCCTCTCCGAAAAGGACCTAAACCCACCGACCGGAAAGGCCCTGGTCAAGGTGGACGACACCCTGGAAGCCCTCAGGAGGTTGGCCCTGTGGAAGAGGACCACGTTCAGGGGTACAGTTATAGGTGTGGTAGGGTCTGCCGGAAAGACCACAACGAAGGAGATCCTGGCCCACCTCCTCTCGGAGACTGGACCCACCTACAGGAGCTACGGGAACCTCAACTCCCAGATAGGTGTGCCCCTTGTCCTCGCGAACCTTCCCCCAGGGGTTAAGTACGCGGTTGTGGAGATGGGGGCGAGCGCAAGGGGTGAGATCTCCAGGCTGGTCAGTCTGGTAAGGCCCAGGATAAGGGTTATGACAGCCCTCGGGGAGGAGCACCTCGAAGGCTTCGGGGACATAAAAGGTGTGATAGAGGAGAACGGGGAGGTATTCGCTAACTTTCAGGAGGAGGACAGGGCTGTACTTCCCGCTTACGCCCTCAGGTACTACGACCTTCCCAGGGATAGGGTCGTTACCTTCGGCGAGGGAGGAGACTTAAGGGCCGAAGATGTGAAGCTTACCCTGGAAGGGGTGGAGTTCACCTGGGAGGGGGTAAGGTTCAGGGTAAGGATCCTCAGCCTGGGTGTGGTTGAGAACGTGCTGGCGAGCTTTGGGGTGCTTAAGGTCCTTGGGTACGATCCCAAGGAGTTCAGGGACAGACTGGAGGAGTTCAAGGGCGTGGAGGGAAGGATGAGGATACTCGACTTTGGTGATTTTAAGGTGATAGACGATACTTACAACGCAAACCCACCCTCCGTGAAGAACGCCCTCAGGACCCTCGCGATCCTGGACACGGGATCTAAGAAGATAGCCGTCATAGGGGACATGTTAGAGCTCGGACCTTTCAGCAAGGATCTTCACAGAGAGATAGGGGCCTTCTCGGCAGACCTACCCATAGACCTTGTGATATTCTATGGAAAGGAGATGAGATACGCCTACGAGGAGAGATCCAAAAGAGGGAGGGAGAGCCTGTACGTCACGTCCAAAGAGGATCTGGTCGAGGTTCTGTTGAAATGGACAACCGACAAAAATATAATTCTCTTGAAAGGATCGAGAAGCATGAAGATGGAAGATATACTAAGCAAACTGGGGGAGCTAAAGGGTCATGAAAGATGACAAAAACGCAGAGGTCTTCATATTCGAGGACGCCTTCTTCTTCACAACAAAGGTGAACATAAAGAGGGTGGAGGGGGACAAGGTGGTCCTGACCATAACGCCCCTTCTAAAGCGCTTCGCCGTCCTGGGCAAGAGGATATATCTCAAGTACAGGTCCTTCGCACTGCCCGTTAAGGTCGTGGGGAAGAGCGAGGAGGATCTCATAGTCACCCTCCCCGAACTCAACCCGGAGAGACCGGTGGGCGACAGGAAGAGTGCGAGGGTGAAGCCCTCCCATGTTCACCCGGTCAGGCTATACATGGAGGTGAACGGCGATAGAAAGGAGTATCAGGTCGAGGACATATCCGAGGGCGGTTTCTCGATAATAGTTGATCCGAAGGACCTGGACAGGTTCCTCGGAAGGGAGGTGGGCGTCCACATAGAGTTCCCAGTCGAGGTGGAGGAGGTCAGGGGTTCGGCCAAGCTCGTAAACGTTCAAGAGCTGGAGGACGGAAGGCTCAAGCTCGGTTTCGAGATGATCATAGAGGATGCAGATACGGTAAAGGTAAGGTTCTATGTCTACTCCAGGATCAAGGAGATCCTCAGGGAGTGAGTCCCTGGAGCTGAAACGGCAGATCTTCCATCTCGTCCTCATATCCCTGTGGGTGTTACCTATACTTTACATGCCCTCCTGGGCTGTGGTTCTACTTATGCTGACCGTGGTAGCCGTTAACACACTCCTCGTTCTAAGAATAGATCCGGTCCTCACCCTGCTGAGGCCCCTCCTTGACCACCTGGAGAGGGAGGAGAACCTTTCAAGACCTGGTATCCAGGCCCTGTACGCTAACTTAGGGATCCTCTTAGCTTACGTTGCTTTTGGAAAGTTGGCGTTCGTTGGCGTCATAACCCTGGCGGTCGGTGACAGCCTCTCCACGCTGGTGGGGAGGTCCTTTGGCAGGACCAGGATCTTCTTCAACCCCTCTAAGAGCTGGGAGGGAACCTTCGCCTTCTTCGTTGCCACCTATATGGTCCTCATGGCCTTGGCTGAGTTCAGGGAGGCCCTCGCTGTGAGCCTGGTTGCGTCTATACTGGAGGCTGTAAGAACGGGTTTGGACGACAACCTCACCGTCCCGGTCGCAGCCTCGGGCCTTGCCTACCTCATGTGATAGTCCATGTACGTGTCTAGGAAGCTCTCTATCCTGCCTGCCAGGTCACCCCTTATAGAGACCCTGTCCACACCTATCTCGGCCATCTTCCTTATAGCCATAAGTACTGAGGGGGGTAACTCAAGATCCCCGTCCTCAGCCACGGACCCGTCGGAGAGTTTTACCCTCACCGGTCCTCTGCCCACCTTCTGGTCCAGGAACTTGGGCCTCCAGCCGAGGGATTCTATCAGGTTCATCCTAAAGAGGATCCTGTAAGCGGAGGCCCTTCTACCAGGGTTAAGGAGGAGGAACCTGGTGATCAGCTTAAAGACCCTCTCATCGTAAAGTTTTATCCTGGTGAGGACGAAGAGGGATATCCAGCACATCCAGGTGTAGTGCCTGTAGTCCCTCGCCAGGAAGGAGATCCTCTCCACGGAGATCACGTCGTTAGGTACGAGGACGTCCCCCCTCTGCTCCACGTCCGCCTCCACCAGGTTGAAGGGCTCGAACACACCGAAGAAGGGGCTCGAGACCGAGTATCCGTCTCTGACGAGCAGGCTGAGGACCCCGCCCTGGCAGTAGACCTTTGCGATCAGGTCCTGGTCTCCTGACCTTACACGCTTCAGGACTAAGATCTTGCCTTTGAAGCTCATCAGACCTTTCTTTATAATACTTTTTTCTCGTCGGGAGGTGGTCCGTGCCCCTGCTGTTTAGGAGGGTAAAAGACCTTAGGAACCACCTGAGGAGCCTGAGATGTGACAAGGGGTTCAGTATAGGTTTCGTCCCCACGATGGGGTATCTCCACGAGGGGCACGAGGCCCTGATAAGGAAGTCTAAGGTCCAGAACGACGTTACGGTGGTCAGCATATACGTCAACCCCACCCAGTTCGGCCCCTCCGAGGATTACGACAGGTACCCCAGAGACCTGGAGAGGGACATGGCTCTGTGTGAGGACCTTGGCGTGGATGTGGTGTTCGCACCCCCAGACGAGGAGATGTACCCTATGGGGTTTCAGACTGAGGTCTACGTCAAAGGTTTGAGCGACATCCTTGAGGGTAAGTTCAGGCCTGGACACTTCAAGGGTGTGGCGACCGTGGTTCTGAAGCTCCTCAACATAGTCCAGCCCGACAGGGCCTACTTCGGTGAGAAGGACTACCAGCAGCTGAAGGTTATAGAGACCATGGTAAGGGACCTCCTCCTGCCTGTGGAGATAGTCCCCGTCGAAACGGTAAGAGAACCCGATGGGCTCGCCTGCAGCTCGAGGAACGTTTACCTCTCCAAGGAGGAGAGGGAATCCGCCCTCTCCCTATACAGGTCCTTCCTGGTCGCCGAGGACTTAATAAGTAAGGGTGAGAGGAGGGCTGAGGTTATAAAGAAGAAGATGGAGGAGTTCATACTCTCACATCCCCACGTTACGAAGGTGGACTACGTGGAGATAACCGATCCGGACCTAAGGCCCAAGGAAAGGGTGGAGAAGGGGGACCGGATACTCCTCGCCGTCTGGGTCGGATCCACGAGGCTGATAGACAACTGGAAGGTCTCCCTATGAAGGTCCTCTTCTTAGGAACTCCCGAATTTGCCCTCCCTTCCCTCAGAAGGATCCACGAGGAGATAGGCGTGAGCTGGGTGATCACCCAGCCCGACCGGCCTTCAGGTAGGGGCATGAAGGTAAAACCCCCTCCTGTTAAGAGGCTTGCCCTTGAACTTGGCATACCCGTGTTCCAGCCAGAGACGAAGGCAGCCTTGAAGGACCTCGTCAGCGACCTCAGGCCTGATCTTGGTGTGGTCGTGGCTTACGGTACGATACTCCCCGCTGAGGTTCTTAGGATCCCGAGGTTTGGTTTCCTCAACCTACACCCCTCGATCCTTCCCAAGTTCAGAGGGCCTGCCCCTATCCAGAGGGCCCTCATGGCCGGTGAGAGGGAGACGGGAAACACCGTGATCTTGATGACCGAGAGGATGGACGCAGGTCCCATACTCGCCCAGGAGAAGGTCACCATCCACGAGGAGGACAACCTGAGGACCCTCTCTGAGAGGCTCTCAACCCTCGGATCGGACCTCTTGACAAGAACTGTCCTGGCCTGGGTGGAGGGGAAGATAAGCCCCTCCCCTCAAGAGGGGGAGGCTACCTACGCCCCGGCCGTGAGGGAGGAGGAGTACAGGATCTGCTGGCTGGCGTCCTCGGAGAGCGTGAGGGACAGGGTCAGGGGTCTTTACCCGGACGCATACACCC
>WFOY01000122.1 GCA_015487835.1 Aquificaceae bacterium | reverse complement strand
TTGCTGTATACGGATCCCACCTCCCTCCCGAGGTCCCTCCAACCTACCATAACCTTGACCGGGTCCCTATTCGGGGGGAGCAGGGATCTCAGACCTATGAGGTCGAGAAGGGGTGTGAAGTGGAGGACCAAAAACAGAGGCACAGCAACGAGCAGGGAGAGAACGAGGGCTATAGATCTCCTCGCCATCTGGAAGGAGGCGATCAGCGTTCCCCCGAAGAGGGCGGGGGCGGTCCAGTTGGCGTAAACCTCCTTCTGGAGAGACATGAGGCCGAACACAGCTATTATAGGGAAGGAGAACACAGTGAGGAACACCTCCACCTTAGACCTCGGCCTTAGCCAACCTATTATCATCAGAAAGAAGGGTACAAGTGACATAAGAACCAGCTGGCCACCGAGGAACTCCAAAAAGGTGGACAGGTTCGGGGACTGAGACCCTGATACCCCCAGGCTAAGAACGTGCTTTAAGGACACCCAGTCGTTTCTGTAGTTCCAGACCAAAACGGGAAGGGAGAGTACGAAGGCAGGTACAAGCGAGACGTAGGGTCTCCACGAGAGGAGATCCCTCCTGCTAACAAGGAAGAGGTAGACGAGGCTGAGGGGCAGGAGAAAAACTGCCGTGTACTTGCTGAGGAAAGAAAGCCCTCCGAGCATACCCACCACCAGCCAGAGGTGGAGGGACCTCCTGTTCACAGCCTCGTAGATGGCGAACAGGGTGAGGCCCCAGAAGAACACGAAGGGTGCGTCGGTGGTCATGAGGACGGAGTTTATGGAGGTTCCGACCAAGAGGTGGGGGACCGTGGAGGCGACCACCGCCGTTTTTGTGTCTGCGTGCCTCTTAAGGAAAAGGAAGGTGGCCACCGAGAGGACCGCCGATAGGATCAGGGGCGTTATCCTGACCGCTATCTCCGTGTCCCCGAGGAGGTTTCTTGCTAACAGTATCAGATAGGCCACCATCGGCGGCTTCGAGTAGTAGCTAAGGTCGGGGTGCCTGGACCAGTCCCAGTACTGGGCCTCCTCAGGGGAGAGGTCCGTTGGGTAGATCTGTATGTACAGTATCCTGAAGAGGACAAAGAGGAGATTCACCAGAAGGACGAAGGAGAGAGGTCTCATACCCTGTGTTCCTCTCCTCTAAGGAGGCGTTCTATGTTCGGTCTGTGCTTCAGAACTATGAGGACTGCCGTAATCACTCCCATAGAGATCACGGGCACGGCGTGTCCTGACAGGGCCAGGATTACAGGCGTCAGGGAGGCAGCCGTTATAGAGGCTAAGGAAACGTACCTGCTTATGAGGAGAACCACAGCCCAGATGAGAAGGGCCACCAGGGCGACCTGGGGTGATAGGGCGAGTAATACGCCGAAGGCAGTCGCCACACCTTTACCGCCTCTTAACCTCGCGAACACAGGAAACATGTGCCCCAAAACGGGGGCGACACCAAGGGCCACAAGGCTGATCCCCTCGATCTGGTAGATCCTGAAACCTACGTAGAAGGGTATAAAACCCTTCAGCATGTCGAGGAGAAAGACCACAAGGGCGTACCTCTTGCCGAGAGCCCTACCCACGTTGGTAGCCCCCACGTTCCCGCTCCCCACACTCCTTATGTCAATTCCCTTCATCCTGGCTATCAGATCACCGAAGAGAACAGACCCGAGGAGGTAGGCTAAAAGAATGAGGATCACACTTTCCATCGGCAGATATTATAGTCAAAAGACTATCCTGAAAATACTCCCCCTCCCCACCTCACTCTCCACCTCTATGCGTGCACCGTGGAACTCGGCGATCCTCTTGCTTATGGCGAGCCCTATGCCGAGACCTCCCTCACCCGATCCCCTGAAGAAGGGTTCGAAGATCAGGGGTATCTGGCTGTTCTCTATACCTTCGCCCGTGTCCTCCACCTCCACCACCTTCCTTCCCTCCTTTTCGTAAAACCTTAAGAACACCTCACCACCCTCCACGTTGTACTTGACCGCGTTGTCCACTATATTCTTAACCATCAGGTAGAACTTCTCAGGGTCGGCGTTCACCTTGATCCCCTCAGGTATCTGGAGGTGTACCTTTATACCCTTCGCCCTTATCTCCTGGGAGAGGTCCCCTACCACCTCCTCGAAAACCTCCCTGAGGTCGATGGGTCTTATGGTCTTCGCAGCACTCTTTTCCAAGCTGATCAACATGTACATGGACTCGACCACACCTATCAGGTTCTCCACCCGTTTTATAGCCCTCAGTATCATCTCCCTCCTCCTGGGGTCTTCCTCCTCCTCGTAGATCGTCTCTAATACTCCCCTTACCACCGTGAGCGGCGTCCTGATCTCGTGGGTGACGTTCGCCAGGAACTCCTTGTTCCTCTCCTTGGCCCTCATCTCCTCGGAAAGAGGACTGACCTCCACGAAGACCTCTCCCTCCTTGAGGCTAACCGCCCTGTACCAGTCCTCCCTGTGCTTGAAGGTGAGGTCCTGGGGCCTCTCCTCGGCGAAGGTGTCGTGGACCACCTTTATAAGGTCTAGGTTTCTTATGGCCTCGTAGTACACCCTTCCCTCCCAGTCTGGGGTCAGCAGGTCCCTCTCAACCAGAAAAGGGTTGGCGAACCTCACCCTGCCCTGGGTGTCCACCAGTAGTATGCCCCTGCCTATCCTCTCCAAGAACTTCTCCATGGTTTTAAAAATTTATCTGGGTTGTTTTGATGTTCAAACTCTGTTAATTTAAACAAAAAATATAAACGTTGAATTAACACACACACATAAATATGATTTATTCAGGATGATGTTCATAGTGGCTCTCCTCCTGCTGCTTGGTTTTGGGTTTGGAAGTGAGCTAAACATGCTAGTAGATTTCACCCTTAAGAATAATCCCCGATT
The DNA here is from genome assembly GCA_015487835.1 of Aquificaceae bacterium. Lineage (GTDB taxonomy): Bacteria > Aquificota > Aquificia > Aquificales > Aquificaceae > Hydrogenivirga. The sequence goes on along the minus strand of WFOY01000122.1, from coordinate 3,118 downwards.
AAAATCCTACGAAAACCTTAAAAAGGCCTTTTCTTACAGGAGCAAGTACTCACTGTCACTCCCCAACCCGCAGATAGCAGTAGCTTTGAACAACATAGATACTGAGAAGTTTTTTCCAAGGAAGGAGAACCCTATGAGCGGTTTCGGGTTTTACCTTTCACAAAAATACGTGCTTCCCGTTAAAAGGGAGAGACAGTCTAGGATCTTCGACCAGAAGGTCTCAGAGGTCGAGAGGATGAAGGAGGTCTACAAGAAGGACCTCATAAGGGATGTGAAGGTCCTATACTGGGAGTTCGCCTACTCCTTCGAGATGGAGAGGATCCTGAGGGACATAAGGCGTGAGATAGAGTCCCTTATAGACATAACGGAGGAGAAGTTCAGGTACGGGAAGGCCCTCCTTTCGGACCTCATAATGCTCAAGGTGGAGATGCTTAAGGTGGATGAGAGGATCGCCGAGGCGAAGAGGATAAGGGAGGTGGCCCTGAAGAAGATCTACGCTCTGGCAGGTGGTGAGGTTCCTCTAAAAGGGACCAAACTTGTCCTCCAGCCCTTCCCTCAGGACTTCGACCCTGAGAAGAACGTGAAGGTCCGCCTGACCAAGGAGACGGTTGAGGTGCTGAAGAGGGAGATCGAGAGGGCAAAGGTGGATCACTACCCTGATCTCTTCCTGTCCGCGGGTTACGTGATAAGACCTGAGATACCGAACCTCCTCACCTTCAGGTTAGGGGCCACCATACCCGTATGGTACGAGACCAGGGAGAAGATGCTGGTCCTGGAGAAGAACGAGAGGATAAGGTCCAAGCTCCTCGAGCTTGAGGACATAAAGCTCAGGGTAACGGGCGACTTCAGGGCCCTCGAGAGCACCTATAAGATCAAGAAGGAGATCTTGGCGACCGTGGATCGGGAGATAGAGGAGAAGAGGAAGGAGATAGAGGCCCTGCTCATAGCCTACAGGTATGAGAGAACGGACATAAGGGAGATACTGAGGGCCTACAGGATCCTTTGGAGCCTTGAGTTCGACAGGGCTCGCCTTCTCAAGGAGCTGAACCAGACGGTAGCAAAGGCGGAGGCGTTGCAATGAGGAAGGTTGTGGTTTTGGCATCCGCAGCTCTGGTTCTGGTGGTTTTAGGAGGTCTATTCCTCATCAAAGGCAGGGGGGCTGCCTACGAGGAGGTGGTCACCCTCAAACAGAAGGACCTCCAGGTAACGATCCTCTCAAAGGACGGGAAGATAAAGAGCGGTGGGAACAGCATAAGGGTCGTCGTAAGGCCACCGAAGAAGCTTAAGGAGTTTTACTTCTACATGCCCCCGATGCCAGGTATGGACGAGATGCGGGACACAGCGAATCTGAAGGAGGTGGAACCTGGAGTTTACGAGGGGACCCTGAACATAAGCATGGACGGACCCTGGCAGATAAGGGCCGTCGTGGACGGTGTGACCTTGGCAAAGGACGTCTTCGTTCCCTTGACCAAAACAGAGATTGTATCTGACCAGGCGGGGACAGCACCCTCACCCCACGGAAGACATCTGATGATACCCAAGGAGAAACTCCAGTTACTCGGCGTTGTTACGGAGCCTGTGAGGAAGAGGAAACTTGTAAAGATCTTTTCAACCGTAGGTTACATAGATTACGACAGGTCCAAGATCTACGACATAACAGTGAGGGCCGACGCCTGGGTGGAGGAGACCTTCGACAGGTTCGAAGGGGAGTTCGTAAGGAAGGGGACGCCGCTTATGAGGGTCCTCAGTCCCGACATACAGATAGCCCTCGATGAGCTGAGGCTCGCCGAGGAGAAGGGGGACCCCGAACTCATAAGGAAGGCAAGAGAAAAGCTCGAATACCTTAAGATAAAGGAGATGGTGAGGTCACCCGTTGACGGGGTGATCGTGGAGAAGAAGGTCTTCGAGGGTGGTTACGTGAGGGAAGGCCAGACCGCCTACAGGATAGCGGATATAACCAAGGTCTGGGTGGTGGCGGAGATACCCTTGAACTTAGCCAAGTATGTGCGCATAGGTTCGAGGTCCACTGTCATACCCGAAGAGGATCCAGACCGCAGGATAGAAGGACGTGTGGATTACATATTCCCCGAGGCGGATCCTCTCGCCAAGACCGTCAAGGTCAGGATCCAGGCCGATAACCCGAACATACACCTCAAACCAGGTGCCCTCGCCGATGTGGTCTTTGAGGTCCCTATAGGCGAGGTCCTCGCAGTCCCAGAGACTGCGGTGGTGGACACTGGCAGGAGGACCCTTGTCTTCGTGGAGATGGACCGAGGTATGTTCGTGCCGAGGATGGTAAAATTAGGTAGGAAGGCGGAGGGCTACTACGAGGTGAAGAGAGGACTAAAAGAGGGGGATAAGGTAGTTGTTAGAGGGACCTTCTTGCTGGACTCTGAAGCCCAGATAAGAGGTGTTTATGGAACCGGTGGTACTGGTCACCAACACCACTAAAGGAGGTGGAGCCATGAGGATCTTCATGATACTTTTAGCCTTAGGGCTTTCTACCCTTATATATGCCAAGGAGATCACTGCCTTCTACAACCCCAGATGTTCATGCTGCCATAAATACTTCGAGATCTTAGAGAAGAAGGGGTACAAGATAAAACGTGTCCAGATGGAGTACCCCGAACTCTACAAGAAGAAGGACGAGCTTGGGGTTCCCGTTGACAAGAGATCTTGCCACACTATGCAGATCGGGGATAAGTTCATAGAGGGCCATGTCCCTGTTGAAGGCATAGAGGCCCTTCTGAGATCCGACGCGAAGGGTGTCTACTCACCCCACGGGGTCCTGAGCGGTATGGGTAAGGAGGAAGAAGTTTATCTGCTAATAGATTGAAAGGAGGTGAGTTATGAAGAAGTTCCTGCTATCGGCAGCACTTATGGCGTTCACAGCCCCAAGCTTTTCCCAGATGATGGGAGGCATGCACGGCGGATCGGGTATGGGAGGTCAGATGGGGCCCATGATGATGCCACCTTACGGCTACTATTACCAACCCATGATGCCCATGATGATGATGCCCATGATGATGGGAGGCATGATGGGTAACATGGGCATGATGGGTATGATGCATGACCCGGAGGCTATGAAGATCATACGCGAACACCAGATGCAGTGCAG
>WFOY01000121.1 GCA_015487835.1 Aquificaceae bacterium | reverse complement strand
TTTCCACCTATCCAGACCTTCTTTATACGCTTGTACTGGGGTCCGTTTATCTCTATCTCGTACTCCACGTTCCATATCCTGGTCATGTCACCACCCTGCTGGTAGAAGGGGTCGGGGTTGAAGACGTTGTCGGCCACGTCCTCCCACACCTCCAAGAGCTGTTTCCCCGTTCTCTTTAAGATGTACACGTTGGGGTAAGTTATGGCTGTGTAGTCGTAAACGTGGTTCCTGGTTATCTTCTGTCCAGGGAGAACCGTCGTTCCCCACCTGTAGCCGGGAGAGTGGACCACATCCAGGTCACCGCCGTAGTAATCGTTTATGGCCTCACCGACCAGCCAGTCCCAGGTGGAGAAGAAGGTGTCCCTCTTGTAAAGCATGACCTCGGCTACGCCTATCTCCTCATCCAGGTTATACTTCTTGGTGACCTCCTTCTTCCACTTATCCACGATCTTCTGGGCCCCTTTGTCGGGGGGTATCAGGTTTGAAGCCACGGGGTATAGCTTGAAGCTGTAGTCTCTTATCTTACCGTTCCTTATATCGAGATCAATCCTGCCCACGAACTTGCCGTGGGACCCCGCTATAAGGACGAGGGTGTTGCCCACCCTGACCGCTTTGGGTGTCACGTCGTGGGTGTGCCCCGAGATTATCAGGTCTATACCTTTTACCACCTGGGCTATCTTCTGGTCGAGGGGGAAACCGTTGTGGGTGAGGAATATAACCGCATCTACCTTGTGCTTTTCTCTCAGCTCGTTTACGAACTGCTGGAGCTGGTCCTCCCTTATGCCAAAGCTCCAACCCTCGACGAACTGTTTGGGATTCGCAAGGGGTGTAAAGGGGAAGGAGCTGCCTATTATACCGAGCTTGGCACCTCCCACCTCCTTGATCGTGTAAGGCTTGAACACAAGGTCTCCCCACAGCTCGTCAACGACGTTGTGGGTTATGAACTCACAACCACCCTTCTCGAGCTCCTCTATCCTCTTTAGGAATATCTCCTTACCGAAGGTGTAGTCCCAGTGGGCGACGAAGAGGTCGTAACCTGTGTAGGTCATCCACTCAACTACGGACTTGCCCTCCGTGAAGGTGCCTATGGCCGTCGTTGTCCACGTGTCCCCGCCGTCCATAACCAGAACCTTATCCCTACCTCTCTCCGCTATCACGGACTTGATGATCGTGGTTATGTGGGCCGCTCCTCCCATCTTGCCGAACTTCTGGGCAAGTTCGGGGAAGTTCACACAGCTGGTGAAGTAGGCCTCGAGGGTTCCGGGGGCTATCCTGTAGTACCTTAGGAACTTCTTACCCGTTATGTACCCAGGTGTCCCGGCCAGCTTCTTAGGTGCAACCAGGTTCATTGGTTCAGCGAAGTAGAGGGGGTCCAGATGAGCGTGCATATCCGTTGTGAAGAGAAGGGTTACGTTCCCAACAGGTTTAAAACGCATGATGTCATCGTAGGTCATCTCGGCGAGTGCTCTGACAGGGTTAGCGGTCAGGTAAGCTCCGGTAACTATCGCAAGCTCAAGGAAATCTCGTCTAGTGAGATGCATCTGCCGTCACCTCCTAAAAAAATAACTAAGTACTGACAAACTGATTTTTTAGTTTAAAACCAAAAGGGGGGAAGACAACCCCCCTTGATAGGCTACTTGTTGATCGGCGACTCTGGGCTGTGGAGGAAGGCTACTATGTCGGCTATCTCCTCGGGCTTGAGGACTCCCCAGTATCCGAGCCTTGGCATGGCGGAACATGGCACAAAGGCCCAGGAGTTGTAGATCCTCATGTAGGTCTGCTTGGGATCCACACCCTTCTTACCGTAACCTCTGAGGGATGGACCTATGTTACCGCAGGCTATGATCTGGGGATCACCGCAGTGGCAGGCGTAACAGTTGCCTCTCCTGCTCTTTCCTCCCTTCTTGGGATCACCAAAGAGCTTCTCCCCCTTCTTCCAGTCGCCCATGACCTTACCGCCGGGCGGGAACTTTATGGTAGCGAGCATAGCCTTCTTGAACTCCTCAACGCTTATGCCCTGAGGAACGAGCTGAGCTTCGTTGGAGCAGTACTTCTGCCATTTGTCCTGGTTCTGGTAGAAGGCTATCTTGAACTTCTCATACTTGCTGAGCTCCTTCTTGGGCTTCTGGGCTTCCGCCTTCTGGGCTGCAGGTTGACAGGCCACTATAAGGCCTATACCAGCTATGGCACCTACAAGAGCTATCTTCTTCATCTTCGCCCCTCCTTTATCTCAAGAGTCCCGGAACCTCAATGACTCCTCCGTTGGAGGCGTGCTTCATGTAAAGCTCAACGGCTATAACCTCCTTGACGAAAGGAGGCGGCTTCTTCACCCAGTCCTTCTTCTCGTCCCACCGTTTGGTGAACAGGAAGTAAGCCTTGAAGCAGGACCTCACCCTGTCCTCCATGGTCCACATCCTGTCAGATCCGAACCTGTAGGCGGGCCAGTGGTTGTAGGACTTGTCCCTAACTGGGTTGGGGAGTCCCTGGAGCCTTATCCTCTTTCCGGCGAGGACCGTGTGGCACATGGCGCAGGAGAATTCCCTGGCTCCCGCCCTGGTGAACCAGACCTTCTTGCCAAGCTCGTACATCTCCTTCTCCTTGGGGTGCTCTATCTTGACGTTTATCTTCATACCGTTGCTGAGGGAGGCTACGTAGGTGGAGAGCGGTATCCTGTAGGTCTTGAGATACTTCTTCTTGAACTTCTTGTCCTTTGGATCAAATCCTATATACTTTGTCATACAGCTAAGTATCCTGAGATCTATGTCTGCGACCTTGTCTATGTCCTTGTAATACCTTGGCATCTTGGCGTATGCCCCAACGAGCTTGGATCCGTCCTGTCCGTGACAGGTGGCACAGGTCTTCCCGTTCGGACCTTTGAGGTTGTGGTAGTAATCCCTTCCTTCATCGACGAAGACGTGGCCAGGGTGCATACCGAGCTCGAGGAGCTCCCTCAGGTGCTCAGGAAGCTGCTCCTTAGCTACGGCTAGGGTCCCAAGCACTGCCCCTCCGGCGAACACACCGAGAGCTAAGAAGGTTCTCTTTTTCATCTCAACCCCTCCTTTTAGGCGACGCTAACCTTGAGGCTCTTCTCCCACTTGCCTCCTTTATTGTCCTCGTATTTGATCGTGAGCGTCCCTGACTCTGCGGCTTTCATCATTATGGCGAAGTAAGGGTTCTTGCTTATACCCGGTCCGGAGTGGATGGTGGTCACCTTCTTCCCGTTGAAGAGGAACTCTATACGGGTGAGGTAGTGGGCCGGGATCAGCTTACCGGTCTTCTTGTCCTTCCTAAGACCGGTCTCCATGGGGTGGGTTATTACCATCTGGACCTTGAAGACCTGCCCCTTGCTGATCCTCCTTGGAACTCTTACAATAGCCCTTCCTATCCTTGCCATGTCCTACCTCCCTTAACAGATTTTTTAGGTTTTAACCACAACCACCAACGGTAACCTTAACCTCTTTGACCGCCATGAGAAGGCTACCGTCCTTCATCTTGACAACCGCCCTCACAGGTGAGGTCTTGGCCAGCTTTATCCTCGTGGCAAAGAAGACCTCCCCGTTCATAGAAGAGAGCTCCACCTTTGTGACCCATGGGTTGAAGTTGTTGTCGGCGAATATGTAAAGGGCCTCCACCCTGTCCACGGGTATGTTGGCCTTGACCTGGACCGGCACGTTGGCTCCCGATTCGGCTATGGTAGGTGCCTTCACTGTGATAAGGTTGCTCTCCTTGAGGTCCTTCAGGGTAACACCCAGGTGCTCCTTGAGGGCGTCGTCGATGCTGATCTTCTTAACACCGAAGGACTCCTTAACAGATCCGGGAGCTATCAGCAGTGCCGCAGCTCCCACTCCTGCGACCTTAAATAGGTCCCTTCTTGTAAACATCTTCAACACCTCCTTAGACTTGATTTTTTGCAAACCTTGATCAGCAAGTTAAGGAACTCATCCCTGTCCCTGCTCCCGTATATCCTCATGATCACCCTTTCGGTTTCGGGATCGTACACGACGAAGTAGGGGACCCCGAAGGCTCCGAACCTCCTGGCTATATCCCTGTTTTCGGTGGCGGAGAGGCTGACCACCACGAACCTTTCGCTCATGTAACCGTCCACCTCGGGATCACCTAGGACGAACTCTTCCATCTGGAGGCAGTAGGGACAGGTGTCGGTGTGGAAGTATATAAAGACCTTCTTCTTCTGAAGCTTCGCTAGCTTAACACCCTCCTGCAGATCGGTCACCCAAGTCCCCCCTAGTGCTGTAAATGTACTTATTACAGCTACTAACAGAGCTGTAAATATTATATGCATCGCAGTTAATTAATTTAGAATAAGGGTTTTGCGAATTTGCTTAAATATTCCTTATGTGTGAATAATCAAATCTAATTTAAAGTTTTTCGCATATAAGAATTTTCTTAAGGAAATATGGGGGTTGTGGTGAGGGCCTCCGCCTCGTCGAAGCCGAACATGAGGTTCATGTTCTGGACGGCCTGGTGGGACGCACCCTTACCCAGGTTATCGATCGCAGATATCACGACGGCCATAGAGGTCCTGGGATCGTAGAAGGGGTATATGAGGCAAAGACTTGTTCCCAAGACCCACCTGGTCATAGGTGGTGACTCCACGATCCTCACAAAGGGTTCGTTCTTGAAGGTCTCCCTGAACATCTCCTTCAGATCTACAGGGTCCGCTTCTAAGTAAAGGGTAACGATCATGCCCCTGGGTGCGGGCACCACCGTCGGTGTGAACCTCACCTTGACCTCCCTGCCCGTTATCCTTCGGATCACATCCTCCATCTCGGGGACGTGCCTGTGCTTCTCCACAGAGTAGGGGAAAAAGTTACCCTCCATCTCAGGGAAGTGGAACTGCTGCTTTGGGCTTCTCCCCGCCCCCGAGACCCCCGAGATCCCGTGGACGGTCACCCTGTCGGGTAACATACCCTCCCTAAGGAAGGGAAGCATAGCGAGGAGTGCAGCGGTAGGGTAGCAGCCGGGGTTTGATACCAGTTCGGCACCCCTGATGTTGTCCCTGAAGATCTCAGGCAGCCCGTAAACGGACTTCGAGACCAGATCTGGGTGTGTGTGAACGAAGCCGTAGTACTCCGGGTAAGCAGACTCGTTCTTCATACGGTATGCTCCAGAGAGGTCCACGACCCTCTTCCCGACCGCCAAGATCCTGGGAACCGTATCGAGGGAAGCCTCATGGGGCAGGCACAGGAAGGCGAGATCGAAGTCCTCCTCGGGTTCGGAGACAACTGGTACGTTCGCCAAAGGTGAAGCAGACAGGTGGGGGACAGCCTCCCCGAGTCTCTTGCCGGAGGAGGATCTTGACACAACCTGGACTAAGTTCACACGGGGGTGTCCGGCCAGGACTCTAAGCAGCTCAAGACCCGTGTAACCAGTGGGTCCGTAAACTGTGATCCTTAACGCTTGCTCCACCTGTACTTTGCCCTTGCACCCATCTGACCGTACTTCTTCCTCTCCTTCTCCCTGGCGTCCCTGGTGAGGAGTCCCGCCTTTTTAAGCTTTGGCCTCAGGTCAGGGTTGTAACTCGTCAGAGCCTTCGCCACCCCGTACATTATGGCCTCAGCCTGTCCTGAGATACCCCCTCCCTTTACGGTCGCGTATATACCGAACTTCCCTTCGGTCCCGGTGATCTTGAAGGGGATCATGATCTTCCTGAAGAGGGTCTCCCTCTGGACGTAGTCTCTTAAGTTGTACTCCTTACCTGAGGAGTCCACCCTAACTATGAACTTATCCGGGTTCTCCTTGAGCAGCCAGACCCTAGCGACGGCCTCCTTCCTCTTGCCTGTTCCGTACACAGAGTTCTCGGGGGTTATCCTGAAGTCCTTGAGCTTGGTCATGCCTCAACCTCCAGGGGTTCGGGTTTTTGGGCTTGGTGGGGGTGATCCGGACCTCTGTAAACCTTCAGCTTCTTCAGCATCCTGTGACCCAGCCTGTTCTTGGGGAGCATCCTCTTGACGGCGAGCCTTATCACCTCCTCAGGTTTGTTCTCGACCATCCATCTTAGAGTCCTCGCCTTGAGACCCCCCGGATACCCTGAGTGTCTGTAGTAAACCTTCTGGTCCAGCTTCTTTCCGGTCACCCTTACCTTCTCAGCGTTGATAACTATGACGAAATCTCCACAGTCAACGTCCGGCTGGTAGTAGGGCTTGTGCTTTCCCCTCAGGATCTTGGCCACCTCGCTGGCCAACCTGCCGAGGATCTTACCCTCGGCATCGACGATCCACCACTTCCTGTCCACCTCGTGGGGTTTTATCCTAAAGGTCTTCATAGCTATCCCTCTTCAGAAGGCGAGTATTTTACTACTTTTTTACCAAGTATTCAAGGGGGTTGAGGACCGAACCGTCTTTTGCCCTCAGCTCAAAGTGTAAGGCACACCTGCCCGTTCCCGGCTTCACGCCCACCTTGCCTATGACCTCACCCTTCGAGACCCTCTCCCCCCTCTCCACCAAGTTCTGCATGTTGTAGGCGTAGATGGACAGGTAGTGCCTGTGCTCGACTATTATCATGTTGCCGTAAAGGGTAAGATCGTCCCCGCTGTATATGACCCTACCCTCATCTACCGCCCTCACCTCGTCGCCGCAGGGTGCGTATATGTCTATACCCTTAGATCCCTTCTCGTACTTGCCTTCAGCAGGTAGGAAGGAGATCCTTATCCTGTGCTTCTTGAGGTACCTTCTCTCGAAGGCCGTTCTTGGAACCGGGATCTTGAGC
>WFOY01000120.1 GCA_015487835.1 Aquificaceae bacterium | reverse complement strand
TCCTCGCCTTTATCCAGCACCCCATAGCCCAGGTCCTCCACGACGCCTTCAACCCCACCTCAATGCTCTACAACTTCCTCTACGTCATATTCATAGTCTTCTTCACCTACTTCTACACAGCGGTCCTCATAAACCCGGTGGAGGTGGCCGACAACCTGAGAAAGGGCGGTGCCTTCGTCCCCGGTGTGAGACCCGGACTCGAGACCCAGAGATTCTTGGAGCAGGTAATAAACAGGCTCGTCTTCGTAGGAGCCATATTCCTCTCGGTGGTCGCCATAATACCTCTCTTCATAAGCCTCTGGCTCAACGTCCCCTTCTACTTCGGCGGGACAACAGCCCTCATAGTCGTGGGGGTAGCCCTTGACACCATGAAGCAGATAGAGGCTAACCTGCTCACCAAGAAGTACAAGGGGTTCATAAGAAGGAGGGTGGCAAGATGATACTGGTGTTCCTGGGTCCTCCGGGAGCGGGAAAGGGAACGCAGGCAAAGAAACTGGCGGAAGATAAAGGCTTCGTACACATATCCACAGGTGACATACTGAGGGATGCGGTCAGGAAGGGGACACCTCTCGGAAAGAAGGCGAAGGAGTATATGGAGAGAGGCGAACTCGTCCCCGACGACCTCATGGTAGCCCTCATAGAGGAGGTCTTTCCAGAGGGTAGGGGTGTTGTGATCGACGGCTTCCCCAGAACCGTTCCCCAGGCGGAGGCCCTCGACAGGATGCTCTCAAAGAGGGGGATCAGGGTGGACAGGGCGGTCCTCTTTGATATTTCCGACGAGGAGGTGATCACCAGGCTGACGGGTAGGAGGTCCTGTCCCAACTGCGGTGCTGTCTACCACATGAAGTTCAACCCACCCAGGAGGGACGAGGTCTGCAACAGGTGCGGGACCAAACTTCTCCAGAGGGAGGACGACAGGGAGGAGGTGGTCAGGAGGAGGCTGAAGGTCTACAGGGAACAGACCGCCCCCCTCGTTGATTACTACAGATCCAAAGGTATATTAATAACTCTGGACGCCTCCAGACCTATAGAGGAGGTCTATCAAGACCTCAAGAGGTTGGTGGATGAGAAAGGGAATTGAGCTTTACTCCTTCAAGGAGATAGAGAGGATAAGGAGGGCCTGCCAGATAGTAGCCGAGGTCCTCCACATACTCGCCGAGAACGTAAAGCCTGGCGTCACACCCTGGGACTTGGAGATGATAGCCAGGGAGGAGACCAAGAAGAGGGGCGCCAAGCCCGCCTTCCTGAACTACAGGCCTCCCTTCCACAGGGATCCTTACCCCGCAGCCCTCTGCGTCTCCATAAACGACGAGGTGGTCCACGGACTACCCAAGAAGGACAGGGTTATAGAGGAGGGGGACTTGGTGAGCATAGATTTTGGTGTTATAATAGATGGTTACGCTGGCGATTCTGCGATTACGGTGCCCGTTGGCAGGATAACCGAGGACAGGGAGAGGCTTATGAGAGCTACGAAGGAAGCCTTGGAGAGGGCTGTGGCGAAGGCCAAGGCGGGAAACTGGCTGAGTGAGATAGTGGAGACCATCCACTCCACCGCGGAGGAGTACGGTGTCTACCCTGTCCTCAGGTACGGAGGGCACGGCATAGGGAGGAAGGTCCATGAGGAACCCTTCGTCCCGAACAACAGGAAAGACCTCGGCAAGAAGGACGTGAAGCTGAGGCAGGGCATGGTGATCGCCATCGAGCCCATGTTCGCTTTGGGAACCGAGGAGACCATCCAGGACGGTGACGGCTGGACGGTTAGGACGAAGGACGGTAGCCCATCTGCCCACTTCGAGCACACGGTCGCCGTCACCAAGGACGGACCCATGATCCTTACGGAGATCTGAGGATGGGGAAGAAGAGGAAGCAGGAACATGAGAAGGAGAAGGGCATAGTCATGGAGGGTGAGGTTACCGAGGCCCTCCCCAACGGCATGTTCAGAGTGAAGCTCGAAAGCGGGCACGAGATCCTGGCCCACATATCGGGTAAGATGAGGATAAACTTCATAAGGATACTGCCCGGCGACAGGGTCAGGGTAGAGATCTCCCCCTACGACCTCACGAGGGGAAGGATAGTTTACAGACTCTGAGGAGGTTGTCCATGAAGGTGAAGGCTTCTGTAAAGAAGAGGTGTGCCAAGTGCAAGATAGTGAGGAGGAAGGGGAGGGTCTACGTTATCTGTGAGAACCCGAAGCACAGGCAGAAGCAGGGCTGAAGGAGGTAGGAGATGGCGAGGATAGCGGGTGTGGATCTGCCTGACAACAAGAGGTTGGAGGTAGCCCTCACCTACATATACGGCATAGGCTGGTCCAGAGCCAGGGAGATATGTGAGGGCACAGGTATAGACTGCAAGAAGAAGGTGGGGGATCTCACCTCAGAGGAGCTCAACATACTGAGAAAGTACATAGACGAGCACTACAAGGTAGAAGGAGACCTGAGAAGGGAGGTCCAGCTGAGCATAAAGAAGCTGATCGACATGGGATGTTACAGAGGGCAGAGGCACTCAAGGGGCCTTCCGGTCAGGGGCCAGCAGACGAGAACGAACGCCAGAACCAGGAAAGGTAAGAGGAGAACGGTAGGCGGAACCGCGAGGAGGGCCAAGTCCGCCAAGTAAGGAGGTAACAGGATGGCAAGGAAAAAGAAGCAGAAGCGTACAGTCACCAGGGGAATAGTTCACATCCACACCACCTTCAACAACACCATAGTGAACATAACCGATACCCAGGGCAACACGATAGTCTGGGAGAGTGGGGGGACCGTAGGCTTCAAGGGAACAAGAAAGAGCACTCCTTACGCGGCCCAGCTCGCAGCCCAGAAGGCTCTCAGGAGGGCCATAAACGAGTTTGGCTTACAAGAGGTTGAGGTCTGGGTGAAGGGTCCTGGAGCTGGGAGGGAGACTGCCCTGAGAGCAGTCCTGAATTCAGGCCTCAAGGTAACCGCCATAAGGGACGTCACCCCGATACCCCACAACGGCTGCAGACCACCTGCCAGGAGGAGAGTCTGATGGGAAGGTACATAGG
>WFOY01000119.1 GCA_015487835.1 Aquificaceae bacterium | reverse complement strand
TCCATCCACACACACCTCGGCACCCATCTTCCTGAGAACCTGGACGAGGTCCATCACCTCAGGCTCAAGGGCCACGTTCCTGAGGATGCTCCTGCCTTCTATGCCCGCGAGGTAAAGGAGAGCGTTCTCCGTTCCCGTTACGGTTATGAGGTCGAAGGCGAACTCCACCGGCCTCTTCTTCTCGATCTCCAGGTGAACGTACCCGTGTTTTATATCTACCCTCGCACCGGCTTCCGAGAAGAACCTCAGGTGCTGGTCTATAGGCCTCGATCCTATGGAACACCCCCCGGGAAGCGGAACTACAGCTCTTCCGAACCTGGACAGGAGGGGCCCCATGGCGAGGATCGAGGCCCTCATCCTCCTGACCATATCCTCAGGTGTGTCCCACCTTCTTACCCTTTCCGGGTTGACCTCAAGGGTGCTGCCAGACCATAGGATCTCAGATCCCAGGAACTCTAAGAGATCCAGGGTGCTCCTCACATCGAGGAGCTGGGGCACACCCTCCACACGGCACGGTTCCTTTGTGATGAGGGTGGCGAACAGTATGGGCAGTGAGGCGTTCTTAGACCCGGACACCCTGACACGGCCGCGTAGCCTCGTCCCTCCCTCTACGAGGAGGATCTCAGAGGTAGAGTAGGTGATGGTCCTCATCCTTCGGGATAATTATCTTAACTATCTCTCCATCCTTGGAGTAGAAGAGGATCACGCCGTCGTCCTCCTCCTGGGAATGAACGGGCTTGTTGGAGTAGATGACTATGATCCTGTCGTCTTCCTCGATCACCTTCGGGTAACTCATATCCTCACCACCACACAGGTAAGAGCTTCCCTAACACCTTCGAGGGAGTGGATCTTGTTTATAACGAGCTTACCCAGCTCGTCCTGGTTGGGGACCTCCACGAACACGATTATGTCGTAGGGGCCTGTGACCACGTCCGCCGTCTTCACACCCTCGAAGGTGGAAAGGGCCAGCATTATGGAAGGTATCTCCCTCGGTTCCGCCTTTATCAGTATGTAAGCCCTGATGGCGTATTCCCCCTCAAGCTCCATCAGCTCTGTTATGGACATAGGATAGGCCTTCTCCTCCGTGGACATCCTCTACCTCCTCGCTGAAGATCCTAAATATTATATTCGCGGCCTCGGGGTTCCTTTTCATCTCCCTTATAGCTTTGAAGACGATCCTCCTCAGCTGGGGGTTCTCCCTCTCTAAGTCCTGGACCCTTCGTTTGAGGTCGAGTATGAGGGGCTCCACTTTTAGGCTCTCCATCCAGGCCATAAACTTCTTGACCTCGTCCCACAGTATTATCTCACCCTTTTTGGCCTCCCTCAGCCTGTCCTTCAGGTTCGCCTCCACCACCTCTTTGAGGTCGTCTATGTCATAGAGGAATATCTCGTCTATCTTCCCCACCTCGGGGTCCACGTTCCTGGGGACGGAGATGTCTATTATGAACATGGGGTCGTAGTTCCTCCTCCTCATTACCCTATTCACCATGTCCTTACCTATCACGTAGGTCGGTGATCCTGTGGAGACTATGACTATGTCCATGTTGGGCATATAGTCCTCCAGCTCCTCGAACCTGAGGGCGCTCCCACCGAGTTCCTGGGATATTCTTAGGGCCCTCTCGTAGGTCCTGTTCGTTATGTAGAGGGTGCAGCCTATCTTCTTGAGGTAGTTGGCAGCCAGCTCCCCCATCTCACCAGCACCGACGAGAAGGACCTTTGCCCTCCTCAGGTCGCCGAATATCTTTTTTGCGAGCTCGACGGCGGCGTAACTCACAGACACGGCGTTCCTGCTTATTCCCGTCTCTGTCCTCACCCTCTTGGAGGCCCTCAGGGCCTTCTCGAAGACCCTGTTCAGGATCTTCCCTGAAGTGCCCACCTCCCTGGCTACCTGGAAGGCCTCCTTGAACTGGGCGACTATCTGGGGTTCACCCACAACCATGGAGTCAAGGCTCGAAGCTACCCTGAAGATGTGATAGACAGCCTCCTCCCCTCTCTTCACAAAGATGTGTCTCTTCGCCTCCCTCGCACCTTTAAGATCCAGGAAGAGGTCTGTGAGAAGGTCCACGTTTTCCTCGCTGGGAGAGCTGACGTAGATCTCGACCCTGTTGCAGGTGGAGAGTATGCAGACCTCCTCGACGCCCGAGGCCGTCTTCAGATAGGGAAGGGTCTTGCGTAGGTCGTCCTTAGAGCAGGCTATCCTCTCCCTCACCTCAACGGGTGCGGTTTTGAAGTTCACACCCAGGGCGTAGATATCTCCCATCATGATAATTATAAGCCTTTGGTACAATATAGACTGTAGTATGAGGGCAAAGGTCCTTCTACTCTTAGTGGTTCTTATACTCGGGTGTGCCCCAACCACTAAAACACCCATACACAAGATCGTGGGCAAAACGACTCTTAGGGTTAAGGTGGTCCTTCTGGAGCGTAAGGGCATAGACGTGGGTTACCAGAGGCTTGCGGTGAGAGAGTTCGAGGCCACGATCCTGAAGCAGCCCCTCACAAGAGCTATAAAGGAGTCCATAACCAGGGAGAGGGTGGATGTGGTGCTGATAACGAGGAAGGACGTCCAGAGGATAGGGTCCCTCTCACCTGGGGAGGTGGTCAGGCTGGCGAGGGCCTCGGACCTGGACCTCCTTGTTGTGGTGGAACCCCTCTCGGTGAACTACAGGGAGAAGACCTACACGAAGGAGGACAAGGTATGCGTCAGGAGGTCCGCCAAGGTGTCGGTCTCGGCCAACGTTGCGGAGGCTAAGAAGGGGAGCGTTGTGCTGGCCGGGGTTTACACGGGGAAGTCCAAGGCGGTCCAGTGTGCAAAGGGCATGAAGAGGACAGACAAGCTGCCCTCCAAGGACGGTATAGTTATAAAGGCCCTTAAGGAGGCTGCCTCTAAGTTTTCAAAGGAGTTCTGGGGGAGTCTGTAGGGTAGCCGTAGCCTCTTAAGGACCTCTTCATTACCTTCAGGGGAGGTTCGCAGCCTGTCCATATCCTGAAGCTCTCCGCGCCCTGATGGACAAGCATAGGAAAGCCGTTCTGCCAAAGGCACCCCTTCTCCCTCGCCGCCTTTATCAGGGGTGTTTCCCTGTAGATGAGGTCCACAACCACATGGTCCTGGGTGAGGAGATCGTAGTTGAACAGCTTCTCCTCATCCCTCAGACCCACGCTGGTCGTGTTCACGACCAGGTCAACGGATCCCAAGATCTCCTCGGGTGACCCGACCACCTCAAGACCGAACCTCTCAGCCAGGTCCTCGGCTCTGGACTTTGTCCTGTTCCATATGTAAACCTGGCAGCTCCTCCGCTTTAATGCATAGGCGACCGCACGGGCCGAACCACCCGCACCGAGGAGGAGGACCCTCTTACCATCGAGGTCCACGATCTCCTCCACGGACCTCAGGAAGCCTATCCAGTCCGTGTTGTAGGCCAGGGTTCTTCCTTCTGAGAACAGCAGGGTGTTCGCTGCCCCTATGGCCTCTACCTCCTGGCTAACCCAGTCGGCAAGGCCGACGACCGCCTCCTTGTGGGGGATCGTAACGTTTAGGCCTCTAACGCGGGCCTTCTTAAGTCCTGCCAGGGCTTCTCTCAGGTCCTCGGGTTTTATCTCGAAGGGTACGTAAACCGCATCGATACCCAGAAAGGAAAAGGCCGCATTCTGGAAAACAGGAGATAGGGAGTGACTGACCGGATACCCGATCACTCCGTATACTTCAGTCCTTCCGGAGAGGTTCATGCGAGGTCGATCTTGCTGGGGAGGATCTCAACCCTCTTGACCCAACCCAGGTTGCCTTTGATGGCTATGTCCACCACGTTCTTGAGAGAGATGTCAACCACAGGACAGTCGGAGCAACCTCCCACGAACTGGAGGTACACGACGCCGTCCTTGATGTTAACGAGCTTGAGGCTTCCCTGGTGGTCCTTCAGGGCGGGCCTGATCCTCTCCAGGACCCTCTCGACCTCGTCAAACTCTCTTCCAGCCATCACATCTCCTCCAGCTTTTTATTATAAAGATCCTGAATGTGCTGGATTACACGTGCCGCCTCCTCCCCGCTGAGACCTGAGAGTCTGAGCAGTCCTCTGAGGGTTAGCTTGTCCACCACAACATCCTCCACATCCAGTTCAACTATCTTAGAGTAGCCCTTCTCCATCAGCACAGATCTGCTCTCGGGTAGGATCTCGAACAGATCCTTCAGGAGTATGTCCTCGCTTATCTTCATCACGGTCATGGCAGTTCCCTTACTTTCTTAACGAAGAGGTGGTACTCTCCTTCCTCCTCGTACATGCCCAGGAACTCCTGTCCGGTGGACCTGCACCAAGCGGGTATGTCCTCGACTACACCCGGGTCGTCAGCTATGAGTTCGAGCACCTGTCCTATCTCCATCTCCTTGATCTGCTTCGCGGTCTCGGCGACTGGAACCGAGCAGAAGGTCCCGGTGACATCGTGAACAACGTCAGGCTTTATGTCCTCCAGCTTCATCCTCTAACCCCTTGCCTGTGATATATCTTAAACTGGTCTATGAACT
>WFOY01000118.1 GCA_015487835.1 Aquificaceae bacterium | reverse complement strand
CGAAGAGCTCCTTCAGCCTCCTGTAGTCCCTCTCCGCCTTCCACAGGCGTGCCTTTATCTCCTCCTTCTTCCCGAGGAGACGTTTCCTCTCGGCGATGTAAAGGGATGGGTCTATCTCCATGAGGAGGTCGCCCTTCTTAACCCTCTGGCCCTCCTTAACGTGGACCTTTACCACCTTACCCGTGACTATGGCGTAGACCTTTATGTCTATGGCAAAGAGTACCGCAGGGATAAGGAGAGCTGCAAGTAACCTCATATCTCCTCCACCCTCTCTGTGAAGAAGGGGTGATCCTTGGAAAAGGCCTTCATAGGGTCCTCTCCCATAAGGTTGTATATCCTCATGAGGAAGAGTATCACCCTGAACTTGGCCTCCATGACCTTCCTCTCCGCTTCCGTCTTCGTGGACATGGCGTATCCAAGGTCGAAGGCGAGCTCAAGTTCGTAGTTGGACCTGGAAAGGTCAAGGTTCTCCTGGGCCCACCTGTCGAAGGCCACCGCGTCCTGGTACTCTGCAACGATCTCCTCCCACTCGTAGGGGAGTGTGTAGGCGGTCTCTTTGAGCCTCTCCACTATGTCCTCCCTCTCCACCTCCACGGATCTCTTGAGGTCTAAAAAGCTCTTCTCCCTGTAAAAGGAGGTCCTGCCGTCGAAGAGGGGAACCCTCAGGACCAGGTTGCCCTCCGCTCTGCTCCTCCCGAAGTCCTCGAAGGGTGTGAAGGTGGTCACGAAGGCGTAGAGCTCTGGGTAGAAGATCCTCCTCTGTTCCTTAGCCCTGCTCTCAAGGTAGGCTATCTCCAAGGATCTTACCCTCACAAGGTAGTTGTTCTCTATCCTCTTAACTATGTACCCAGGGTCTATGACCTTGTCCTCAGGGAAGGTGAACTCTAAGATCTGAGAGAGATCGATCTCAACGGGTTTGGTCACGTCTATGGCAAGGATCCTCTTTATCCTGTAGAGGGTCTCGTTGTACCTTCTCTGGGCTTCCATAAGCTCCGCTCTGAACCTCCTGTAGGTTGACTCCCACTCGGCCACCTTCACCCTGTCCGAGAGACCTTCTCTTAGCCTCTCCCTCTCCCTGTCGAACCTGACGTAGGCGACAGCCATCTCCTCCCTCTTCACCTCTGCAAGCTTCTCCGCCAGGTAGAGGTCCATGAAGAGCTCAACTATCCTGATCTTGACCTGTCTCTCGAACTCCCTTAGGAGCTCTCTCTTTATATCGGTGGCTATCTTGGCGGACCTTATCCGTGCCAGCCTGTTCCCGAAGTCTATGAGGAGCGTGCTCCCGAAAAGGGTAAACCCGTCCTTGTCAACGAAGAGGTCGAATTTGGGTGAGAACCTGTCCCACCTCTCGGCCCTGTAGATGTCCTCTAAGGAGAGGATCTCCCTCTTTATCCTCAGGATCTCCCTGTTCTGGGTGAGGGCAAGATCGACCGCTTTTTTAAGGTCTATACGCAGAATCTCCTGGCCAAAGGAAAGGAGGTTAAGGACAAGGACCAGGAGGATCACCATCTTATCTTCTTTCTCTCCTCCCTCACGAACTTGTAGAGGCTCACCTTCTTGTAGTGACCCTCGACTATGTATCTACCTATGAGGTACCAGTCCTTGGGTGGGAAGTAGCCCACGAGCTTAACGATAGGCTTGCCCTCCCTGTCCACGAAGAGGAAGACTGGGGTAGCCCTTACCCTGTGTTTGTGGGCAAACTCCTTCTCGGTCATCTCGGTGCCGTCGAAGTCCACCACAGGGTTGGCCCCCTTTATATCGAGGAGTACCATGTAGAAGTTTTTCGTGTAGAACTCCTTTATCTTGGGGTCCTGAAAGGTCACCCTGTACATCTTGTCACAGAAGGGACACCCCTCCTGGTGGAACATGATGAACAGGTGCTTACCCTCCTGGTTCGCCTCCTCTAAGTCCTCCTTCAGGTTCAGGAAGGAGAGCTTTAGGAAAGGTATCTCTATGTTCGGAGGGATCGCAAACACGATAAGAGCGGTCAGCACACCCAAGACTACTTTCATCTCGGAGAATAATTTACCCCTCCTGGACCTCGGGGGCAACTGTGGTAATATTTTTAAAACCTCGTTTGGGAGAGAGAGATGGGTGAGAAGAAGTGGAGGACGGCGATAACCACCCACGTTGACCACGAGGTCTACATAAGGGGCTACAGGCTCTTAGATCTGGTTGGTAACCTAACCTTCGCCCAGGCCATATACCTGATCCTCAAGGGGGAACTCCCCACGGAGGCCGAGTCCAAGATGATGGAGGCGATCTTCGTGTCCGTGATCGACCACGGGATAGCCCCACCCTCGGTGATAGCTGCAAGGTCGGTGGCGAGCGGTGGCAACTCCCTCAACGTAGGTGTGGCCGCTGGGGTTCTCGCCTTCGGTTCGGCCCACGGTGGGGCCCTCGAGGACGCCATGAGGTTCATGCAGGAGGGTGTGTCCAGCGGGAGACCTGTGAAGGACATAGTCTCCGAGTACCTCTCCCAGAAAAAACCTATACCTGGCTACGGCCACAGATACTACAAGGATTTCGATCCCAGGACGAGGAGGTTGCTTGACCTCGCAAAGAAGTACGGCTTTTACGGTGATCACTGCGGATTCGCCGAGGAGGTGGAGAGGGAGATAGAGAAACAGAAGGGTAAGAGGATCGTCCTGAACGTGGACGGGGCAATCGCGGCGGTGACCTCCGACATGGGCTTCGACTGGAGAATAGGAAAGGGTTTCTTCATAATAGGAAGGGTCCCAGGCCTCGTGGCCCACGTTTATGAGGAGCTTACCAAGGAGAGACCCTTCTCCAAGAGGCTCTCCGATGATGAGATAGAGTACACCGGTGTCCAGCCGAGAGATCTCCCGGAGGAGTTCAGGAAGGTATGACCAAGAACATAGCTTACGGGCTTGGGATACTGCTCGTAGCTCTCTTACTTTACCTTGGGCTGTTCACGAACACGGGAAAGGTCCCCTACACAGGCCTCGAGGGCAAGCAGGCTCCTGACTTCGATCTGAAGACTATAAAGGGTGACAGGATAAGGCTCTCCGACCTGAGGGGTAAGGTCGTCCTCCTCAACTTCTGGGCTACCTGGTGTCCTCCCTGTAGGGATGAGATGCCGCTCTTTAGAAAGGTCTACAAGAAGTATAAGGACAAAGGCTTCGAGATCCTGGCAGTAAGCACGGATACGGATGTCAGGGTGGTTAAGAAGTTCATCCGGGAGTTCAAGATCCCCTTCCCCGTTCTTATGGACGAGAAGGGAGAGGTTACCAAGCTATACCAGGTCCAGGGTATACCCACCTCCTTCCTCATAGACAGGGATGGCAAGGTTATAAAGGTGAGACTCGGAGAGTATAAGGAGATCGAAAGAGATCTTAAGAAACTCTTATAGAAACTATCCCAAATGAGGACGTTTATCAGTTAGAATATATCACCACAAAAATAAGGAGGTTTTGGAATGGCGCAGGAGGTTGCTCACCACCACCACGGCGAACACGAGGTAAGTATCTGGCCTCTCCCGGTGGGCATAGCCATACTCCTAACCCCCATATCCATCACAGCCTACTTTGCCTGGCAAAAGCCTCTGCTTGCACTGATCCTCGGAGGGATAGCGGCTATCCTCGCGATAATCGGGATGGCTGGCTGGGCCAACGAGTTCTTCACGGTGGGAGAGGACGTAGGCTACGGTAACCTGGGTATCTACCTGTTTATAATCTCCGAGATAATCATCTTCGGGACCATGTTCGCCGCCTTCTGGGCTGCCAGGGCGATCCACTCGGAGCTATGGGTCTCCAAATGGATACCTGAGGCTATGAACCTGAAGATGCCCATAGTCCTCACGCTTATCCTGTGGGCCTCCAGCTTTACCATATGGCGTGCGGAGACAGCCATGCATCACGGTGATAGAGGTAGGGCATCCCTGTTCCTGCTGGCAACCATGTTCCTCGGTCTTCTGTTTACCGTTCTGCACGTACTTGAGTGGAAGCACCTTTGGCACGAAGGTTTCACCATAAGCGCCAACATGTACGGTACTGGCTTCTACGCTCTTACAGGTATACATACATCCCACGTTATAGTAGGGCTCATAATGCAGCTTTACCTTCTGATCTTCGTGCTCGCGGGTAAGGTAAGCCCATCTAAGATGACCGTGTTTAGGGCCACGAGCGCTTACTGGCACTTCGTGGACGTCATGTGGCTCCTTGTGGCGAGCACCGCCTACGCTATAGGTGGTCTCAAATTTTAAGGGCTCAGGAGGTGAAAAGGTATGAGGAGTGCGTTCCTTCTCCTGCTGCTGTCAAGTTTCGTGTTCGCCTCGGAGGGTGGCGAGGTCCTCGCAAGGCCCTACGACCTCTGGGAGGGTATATACAAGATCTGGCTGGTGATAACCGTTGTGATCTACGCAGTCGTTGCTATACCCTCCCTGATCTTCATGGTCAAGTACAGATACAAACCCGGCGAGAGGGAGGTCGGTGACCAGGAGCACGAAGGTCACTGGGGTCTTGAGGCCCTTTGGACTATAATCCCGCTGATAATCGTCCTATACCTGGCCACCCACGGCTTTGCCATATTCACCCAGATGAGGAAGCCTCCGGAGAACGCTCTGGAGCTCAAGGTCACCGCCTTCTCCTGGGGCTGGATGTTCCAGTATCCTAACGGCAAGATGGTCGTGGCTTCAGCCATCAGGGACACGGAGGAGAAGAAGTGCAAGCCCGAGGAGTGCTACAGGGTTGACGGTGTCTTCCAGCATTACGTTTACATACCCGCAGGTGTGCCTGTGAAGGTTATCCTCACCTCCCAGGACGTGATCCACTCCTTCTACGTCCAGGCCGCGGGAGTGACCCAGGACGCCGTGCCCGGCAGGACGACCTACACCTGGTTCCAGATAAACAAGCCGGGTGAGTACTGGGTCTTCTGTAGAGAGTACTGCGGACAGTGGCACTCCAGGATGTTCGCCAAGCTGAAGGTCGTCCCCAAGGAGGAGTTCGAGAGGTGGCTGAAGGGGGAGAGTGCTGATGTAAGTCATGAACGTGAAGATCTCAGGGTAGCTAACATTAATGCTGAGGATCAGGAGGTGGTGAGATGAGAGAGGCCGTTCACGTTGAGAGACCTTGGTTCGCCGCTTCCATATGGGAGTGGATATTCACCACCGACCACAAGAAGATAGGGATAATGTACGGTGTTACCTCCACCCTGTTCTTTATAGTAGCCGGGTTGATGGCCCTGGGTATGAGGATGGAGCTCTTCAACCCCGGTGCCCAGTATCTAAATCCTGAGACCTACAACTACTTCCTGACTGTCCACGGGACGGTGATACTTCTCTGGTGGGCCATAGGTGTGTGGGCGTCCTTCGCCAACTTCCTGATCCCTCTTATGATCGGTGCGAGGGATGTGGCCTTCCCAAGACTCAACGCTCTTGGTTACTGGATGTTCTTCGCCGCCAGCGTCATAGCCCTCCTAACCTTCATACCAGGGAACCAGATAATGACCATGTGGACAGGGTACCCACCCCTCTCCGCCAAGGAGGGTATAGGATTTGCTGGAACTACGGCCCTGTTCGTGTTCATATGGCACCTGACCGGCTTCGCCTCCATAGCTGGAGCTGTGAACTTCATAACGACCGTCATCAGGATGAGGCAGCCCGGCATAGGCTTCTTCAACCTGAACCTGTTCATCCACGGTGTGATAGCGGCGAACGTCATCCAGCTACTCGGTGTCCCTTCAGTGGCAGGGGCTGTAACCATGCTCTTCCTGGACACCTACCTCAACACCAGCTTCTTCGACCCGACCAAGGGAGGTGACCCCATACTCTACCAGAACCTCTTCTGGTTCTACTCCCACCCAGCGGTTTACGTAATGGTCCTTCCGGCCTTCGGGATAATATCCGAGATAGTCTCCGCCTTTGCGAGAAAACCTATCTTCGGGTACAGGTCAATGGTTATAGCCATATGGGCTATAGCGGTGGTCGGTTTCACGGTCTGGACCCACCACATGTTCGTCTCGGGCATACCCGACTGGGTGAAGATCCTCATGTCCTACACCACCCTTCTCATAGCTGTCCCGACGGGGATAAAGATCTTCAACTGGGTAGCCACCCTCTACAGGGCTGCGATCGTTTATAGGACGCCTATGCTCTACGCCCTGGGTGCGATACTGATGTTCCTGATAGGGGGTCTTACGGGAATACCCCTTGGGTTACCGGCCTTCGACATAGCGGTCCACGACTCTTACTTCGTGGTCGGCCACTTCCACTACGTCCTCGGTATGGCCGTCACCCTATCGGCCTTCGGGGGCTTCTTCTACTGGTGGCCCAAGGTAACGGGAAGGATGTACTCCGAGGGGCTGGGTAAGCTTTCCTTCTGGCTGGTCCTCATAGGTTCCAACCTCCTCTACTTCCCCCAGCTGGTCATAGGACTCATGGGCATGCCGAGAAGGTACTACGACTACCCAGCCATACCTGAGTGGGTCACCCTCCACCAGATACAGACCTACGGGGCCTTTATACTCGCCTTCGGACTTCTCATAGCTCTCGTTGCCCTCATAAAGGGTGCCCTCAGCGGTGAGAAGGCTGGACCCAACCCCTGGGAGAGCAACTCCCTTGAGTGGAGGATACCCTCCCCGCCACCGCCCCACAACTTCGACAAACCTCCCAAGGTGGAAGAGGACTACTGCCCTCACGGCTACTGTAAGTTTTAAGGGGCCCCAGCGCCCCTTTTTTGTTTATAATCTTTCTGGATGGAAAAACCGAAGAGAGATTGGGGAAAGATACTGACCGGACTGTTGGTAGCAGGGGTGGCGGTGCTCTCCTTCTCCTTCACTGTATATCAGTACCTCAAACACCCTGAGAACAGGGAACACTTCATAAAGAAGCTAAAGAACATAAGGAACGAGCCCGTCTTCCCCAGACCTGGCCAGAAGGGAGATTAGGAATGACAAGAACCCTCCTGCTGCTAACTCTGGTCTTCACCTACGTACTTATGGTCTTCGGAGGTATAGTTACATCCACCGGATCAGGCCTCGGCTGTCCTGACTGGCCCCTCTGTCACGGTCAGCTCTTACCCTTCCAGATAAAGGAGGAGTTCCCCACACCCCCAGCCCCCGCTGTTGTGGAGACCGAACTCCAGCCCTGGATAGAGCAGACCCACAGGATACTGGGAGGGATAACAGGCGTTCTCATGATAGCCTCCCTCGTATCCGTCTGGAGGGGGTACAGGGGTTTTCCC
>WFOY01000117.1 GCA_015487835.1 Aquificaceae bacterium | reverse complement strand
GCTATCCTAAGCCTCACCTCGGCCAGGTCTCTTTCCCTTTTCGCTCTCAGCAGGTCCAGTTGGGTCGCCTCCCCAAGATCGTAGGATCTCTTGACGAACTCCTCCACATCCTTCGCCGTTTTCAGGTTCTCCTGCCATATCTTCACCACCTCTTTCCTAAACAGGGCCTCGTAGAACAGCCTGTAAACCTCACCCAGTATTTCTCTTCTTCTAGACTCTAAAAGGTTCCTGAAGGCCTCCCTCTCCTCCCTTACCACGGACCTTCCCTTCTCACGCACACCCCAGAGGGGTATAGGTTGGGAGAACTCCAGCAGGTAGAGGGCACGTCCCTTTGGTCTTCCGTACCTGTCGGTGGTGATGTAACCGCTTTCAAAGCCCAGCTCAGGGTTAGGGAAGGCGTAGGCAGCCTTCTCTCTCCCTTCAAAGCCTTCCAGCTCTTTCTCAAGAGCCTTAAGCTCAGGGTTTCTCTCCTGGGCTATGTTCAAAGCTTCTTCTAAGGTTATCCCGTAACCTGAGAAGGTTATGGCGATCAACATAACGAGGATTACCATGATCTACCTCCAGCGGGTTTTTTGTCTTTGGATGGTTTATATATCAGATGATCAGTCTGACCGTTCTGAGTATTGCTACTGAGTTATCCGGCTGGCTGGTAACTGGTCTGTACTCCAAACTGAACGTATATACGCACCTTGTGAGACCCCACACTTTAAGGACGGGAGCTGCCTTTCCCTTCCAGGCCTTGGCTTGGGTAAACTCATCCTGAAGCAGGTCCACGTGAAGCTTTCCGTAGGATATGTCCGCCAGATCCCTCTCCTCCACATGGGCCGCACAGCAGTCCTGACCAGGATGGAGGCAGAGTATATAGTTAAAGAAACCTGAGCTCGAGAGGAGTCCCACCCCGAGTAAACATGTGATCACAAGGTTTGCCAGCTTCATCTACCTATGTATTATAGGTCCTTTTTATCGAACCTGTACACCCTTCCGCAGAACCTGCAGACAACCTCGGCGGGGCCTTCGTTCGTTATCTCCTCTATCTCCTCCTCTGAGAGCAGGAGCAAACTGGCCTTGGCGACGTCCTCACTGCACGGACAGTAGTACTCCACCTCTTTAAGACCTATCAGCTGGGGTTTGAGATCCTCTAAGATCATGGCCGCTATGTCCTCCGGGCGTTTTCCCTCTTCCATGATCGCGGTAACGGGTGGGAGCTGGGAGGCCCTTCTTTCGAGCAGGTCTAAAACCTTCGGGCTTATCCCACCGAAGGTCTGTATAAGGAACCCTCCTGCGTGTCTCACGGATCCGTCCTTATCCACCAGAACACCTATGCCAACCGCAGAAGGTATCTGCTCCGACTGAGCGAAGTAAAAGGCTATGTCCTTGGCTATCTCCCCCGAGACCAGAGGCACCACGCTCGTGTAGGGTGTACCCATGCCTATCTCCTTGACCACCGTGAGGGTGCCCTCAGACCCGACTATTTTGGAAAGGTCCACCTTCCTTACACCTTCAACCTCTTTTGTGTGAAGGGGAACCTTCGGGTTGTCCACGAAGCCCCTGACCCTGCCCTTGCCGTCAGCCTCAGCGACAACGGTCCCTATCGGTCCTCCACCGTCTATCTTGATCAGGACCTTCTGGTCGGTTGCGTGCTTTATCAGGGACGTAAGGATCAGAGCCCCCACCATGGCCCTACCGAGGGCGACGGTCGCACCCGGACTGAGATCGTGAATCCTACGGGCCGTCTCTACGGTTCTCGTGGCCTTTACCACGTACACCCTCGCAGGCTCATCCTTGGGCACGGTAACTACCATGTAGTCTCTGTCCTGGAAGTACTCCCGGAGGTCCTGTTTGGTCTTGTCTTCCAGTTCTTTGAGGATCATGACTTATAAATATATATCTTGACCTCCTTGGCTTCCAAATCCTCTTTGAGGGCCACTATGTGGGAGGGTTCCTCTATGGGATCGTTCTTGCTGACCTCATCTCTGTTTTTGCTAAGGTAGTAGATCTCAAAGCCTTCCAGGTCCTCCTCTTTGAACTCTTCGATCGGAAAAACTTTGAGGTCCATGTGGGCTGTCCTGTAACCGTAGATGACCCCTAGGAGGAAGGAGAAGACTTTGCTCTTTTTGGGATTTACAGGCCTCACGTGAGGATATTATATCTTCCTACGCCTCCTCAGATAGGCCGGTGTGTCGTCCGGTTCTACGGGCTGTATGCCCTCCTCGGGGACCACCTTCTTCATCTCCTGGGTGTCCCTCCTTATGACCCTGAAGGTGGCCTCCTCCTCTCTCCTGTCGCTGGTCCGATCGAAGTCCGTCGCTACCACGGTCACCTTTATACGGTCCTCCTCACCCTCTTCGATTATGGCCCCGAATATTATGGTTGGGTCGTTTGAGGCCTTACCGCTTATTGACTGTATCGCCTCCTGGGCGTCGGCGAAGGCAACGCTCTCGGACACCCATAGGGTTATGAGAAGTCTCTTAGCCCCGTCAACGCTTCCTCCCTCTAACAGGGGGTTGGTTATGGCCTGCTCGACGGCGGTCTGGATCTTGTTCTCCCCTCTACCCTCACCCACACCTATGAGGGCCAGACCTCCGTTCTCCATGACCGTTTTTACGTCCGCAAAGTCCACGTTTATGTCCGCTGACGTGGATATTATGTTCGTGATCCCCCTCACAGCTCTGGACAGCACGCTGTCCACCTCTATAAAGGCGTTCTTCCAGGTCAGGGTCTTGCTGAGTTCTGCCAGCTTTTGGTTGTGGATTATTATGTAGGTATCGACGCATTCCTTCAACCTCTCGAGCCCCTCGATGGCGATCCTCTTCCTCTTTGCTCCCTCGAACTCGAAAGGTAGGGTAACGACCGCTACGGTCAGCACACCCATCTCCCTCGCCGTCCTCGCTATCACGGGAGCTGCACCTGTCCCCGTACCTCCTCCTAAGCCCGCCGCTATGAAGACCATGTCCGTGTCCCTCAGGATCTCCTTGATCTTGTCTATGCTCTCCAGGGCTGCCTCCTCGCCCACCTCCGGCTTCATGCCCACGCCGAGGCCTTTGGTCACCTTCTCACCTATCTGGACCTTGTTGGGCACGGCAAGCTTCCTGAGGTGCTGGCTGTCCGTGTTAACCGCGAACACCTCCACCCCCTCTATCCCGTCCATGTACATCCTGTTTACAGCGTTGCAACCCCCACCTCCTACTCCTATGACCTTGATCTTGGTTGGGTTGTAGTCCTGGACCTCCATAGCCTTCCCTCCTACAGGATCTCTCGTAAGAACTCCTTGATCTTCTCTATGATATCCTTAAAACCGCTGCTGTTGGTGGACAAACCAACCTTAGCCTTGGCCTCCGACACCATACCCTCCGGCGATACCGCGAACTTGAGAAGCCCCACCACTGTAGCGTACTTGGGGTCCTCGATCCTCTCCTTGAGACCTATCACCCCTGTCGGGATCCCTATCCTGGCGGGCAGGTCGGTGAACCTCTCGACCAGGTCCTTTATACCCTGTAAGTTGCCTGTGCCTCCTGTGATCACGACACCTGCGTTGGCACTGTCCACCTTGAAACCCGCCTTCTCTATCTCGCCTATCACTTTCTCTAAGATCTCCTCCAGCCTCACCTGTATGACCTCGGCCAGCTGCCTCCTCTCAACGGCGACCTCCCTCATCTCACCCTTTGGCTTTATCTTTATTATCTCCCCTTCCCTCACGAGATCCACGAAAGCCACACCGTTCTCCTTCTTCGTCCTCTCAGCCTCCTCCTGCTCTACCTTCATGAAGAAGGCTATGTCTTTTGTGATGTTTAAACCACCCATTGGGACGCTGCCCGTCACAACGGGATGACCCTCTATGAACAGGGCGTAGTCCGTGAGGCCGGCCCCTATATCGATAAGGAGGACCCCGTTCTCCTTCTCCTCTTCGGTGAGCACGGCTTTGGCAGAAGCCAAGGCGCTCACCACCCTAACCGTCGGTGTGAACCCGGCTACAACGACCGCCTTCTCAAGGTTACCTATAAGTGTAGTCGGCGCCTTAACTATGTGGACCTGGGCTGTAAGCTTTGACCCTATTAGACCTGTCGGGTCCTCTATACCCTCCTGGTTGTCCAGGGTGTACTTTCTGGGTATGGCGTGGATTATCTCGAAGCCGTCCTCTTTACCTTTTGCCACGCTCCTCTCAAGGAGCCTGTTTATGTGTTCCTCCTCTATCTCTATGGGGCTCGGTGATATGTTTATCGTGTCCTTTTCGTTCTGGCTCCTCAGATCCTCACCGGATACGTTTATGACCACACCGGTCACCTTGTGGCCGGACATCTCCTCCGCCTCCCTCACCGCCGTGGCTATCGCCCTTGCGGCCACGCCGAGCTTTGTGATAGTACCCCTGTTTATGCACTTGGATCTGGCCTCACCAACGCCTATTATGTGGATGTCCCCGTAGGTATCCACCTCCCCTATCAGGGCTACTATCTTATCTGTGCCTATGTCTATCGAAGCAACTGTTCTCATCCCACCTCAATTTCTTACTAAGATAAACCTGTCAAATCTCAGATCAATTTTCCCCTCCCGAAAATTATAAACCATCCTCAACCTGTCAACCACGTTATCAGGTAGGAGGTCAATAGGTGGTAGTATTATCTGACGTCTCCCAGATACGAGGATAGTTCTGTCCTTAAGGACCTTTATAAGACTCACCCTGATCCCTGAACCTTTCACAGATCTGTAGAGCTTAGGAAAGTTCTCCTCGAGGACCTTGAGGTCGTGGGTTACAACCTCGGGAAGGTTTCCGGATCTCAGATCATAAGCTGGAAAGGTCTTACCCTCCTCGTCTATAAAGATATAGGTGCTCCCGGATCGGACCTTGGCTACCGGGACCCTCTCCTGGATCCTTATCCTTATCGATATACCCCTAATTGACACGTTCTTAGTCACGAAGACCCTCTTTACACGCCCACCCGTCCTCTCGTTCAGCACGGACAGGATCTGGTCCTCGCTCAGTTTGAAAACTGACCCCTCCACAGAGTATATGGCTGACCTTACCGTGTCCATGTCTATGGTCCTGTTTCCCTCGACCGTGATCTCCCTTATCTGGAGCAGGGGGAGGTCCGAGAGGAAGGAGGGTATGAAGAAGCCCGCCAGAGCCATGAAGGTTAGCCAGGCACAGAACAGAAAGGCTGAGAAGAGTCTTCTCCCCCTTATGTTCTTTCCTTTCTCCACATCTCCCTCCAGAGAGACTAGCTAACAATTATAGACAGCATCTCCTTAAAATCCAAACCGGCTCTCCTACAGGCCATAGGGAACAGGCTGAGCTCCGTCATCCCCGGTATGGTGTTCACCTCGAGTATGTAAGGATCCCCTCTGTCCGTGACCCTGAAGTCGATCCTGGACATGTCTTTAAGACCCAGGAGTCTGTGAGTCCTCATGGCGAGGTCCTTGAGCTTCCTCGAGAGGTCCTCGTCCTCCAGGAACACGTACTCGGTCATACCCTTCGTGTACTTGCTCTCGTAGTCGTAGATGCCCTTCTTAGGTCTTATCTCTATAACCGGGAGCGGTCTCTCTTTGAGAACACCCACCGTCATATCCCTGCCCCCTATGAACTCCTCCACAAGAACCTTTTCGGTAAGAGAAAAGAGTTCTTTAATAGCTTCGGACATTTCCTCTCTGTTTTTAACGACCTTAAGACCCACACTCGACCCCTGGTCCGCGGGTTTCACAACCGCTGGAAACCTATCCCAGGTCACCTCCTCACCCTTTCTGACGCAGACCCAGTCCGGTGTGGGGAGACCTTCAGACCTCAGGATCCTCTTGGTCACATCCTTGTCCATAGCCACCGCACTTCCCAGAACCCCAGACCCTACGTAGGGTATGCCGAGTATGTCGAGCATACCCTGGACCCTTCCATCTTCCCCGTAGGGTCCGTGGAGGGCTATGAAGACCTTATCGGGCTTCAGATCCAGTATCCTGCATGGGAGATCGTCTGTGAGATCCATCTCTATGACCTCGTGCCCCAACTCCCTTAGGGCTCTCGCCACCGCCTTCCCTGTCTTTAGTGAGATCTCCCTCTCAGATGACCTTCCACCCATCAGCACCACTATCCTCAACGATCTTTACCTCCTCCTCAAGATGTATCCCAAACTCCTCCAGAACCCTCCTCTTGGCCTCCTCAACTATGCGGACCACATCCTGGAAACTGCCCCTCCCCAGGTTGACCAGAAAGTTGGCGTGGAGGTCTGAGAAGGCCACGTCACCGATCCTGTAACCTTTCATGCCCACCCTCTCGATGAGGTCTCCCGCGTACTTAGGGTAGGGGTTCTTGAAGGTGGACCCGGACGTGGGCAGATTTATAGGCTGTGTCCTCCTCCTGACCTGTCTTATCTTTCTGTAATCCTCTACGACCGGGACCTCAGACCTCTCGAACACAAACTCGCAGGCGATCACCACACCTGCCTTGGGGAAGGGGGAACTCCTGTATCCGAATTTCAGGTCTGCCCTCGAGGCTACCTCCACCTTTCCCTCCCAGGTAAGGAACTTTACTGAGATCAGGTATTCTGAGAT
>WFOY01000116.1 GCA_015487835.1 Aquificaceae bacterium | reverse complement strand
GTATGTCCATTATCTTCTCACGCTCCTTGAAGGCGTAGAGGAATATGGTGAGTGCACCAAGGTCCAGGGCGTAGGTCCCCAGCCAGAGGAGGTGGGAGTTTATCCTCTGAAGCTCGGACATCATCGTCCTTATGTACTTGGCCTTCTCGGGAACGAGGTCCTCAATGCCGATCATCCTCTCTATGGCGACCACCCAGGCCTGGTTGGAACAGAGGGCAGAGAGGTAGTCCATCCTGTCCGTGTAGACGAGGAACTGGTTGTACATCTCGTGTTCTGCCAGCTTCTCAACACCACGGTGGAGCTGGCCGAGGATAACGTCACACTGGACTATCCTCTCCCCCTCCAAGTCAAAGAGGAACCACATGGTCCCGTGGGTCCCAGGGTGGAGGGGCCCCCAGTTTAGGACTATCTGGGCCTTTTTCTTTAGCCTCCTCTTCTCGGTTATCTCTAAGTCTTCGAGGGTAGGCACTATGGTGTGCTTCCTCTCGTAGTTCATGGTTTCCTCCAAGGGGTCCCCGTAGAGGACCTCGTTCAGAGAGGGGAGATCCTGCTCGGGTATCCCCTCCAAGGGAAAGTCCTTCCTTAAAGGGAAGTAAGGGTAGGTTTCCCAGAGGAAGGCCCTCACTAAGTTGTCGTGGCCCTCGTACTGGATCCCGAACATGTCGTAGCACTCCCTCTCTGCCCACTTGCCTGCGAACCACAGCCTCTCTATGGAGGGAAGGGTCCCGTCCGTCCTTGTCTTCACGACCACCTTCTTCCTCTCGTCCACGTTGTAAAGTATGTAGAAGGCCTGGAACCTGGAGACCCTGTCCTCGGGGAAGGAGATCAGACCTGCCGAGGTGAGGTTCTTCCAGTCCTTTTCCTTCTCCAGGACCTCCTTCAGGTCCACCACCGAGTGGTCTATGAAGAGCTTGTATCCCTTCTCCTCCTTGAGGACGCCGAGAAGTTCGAGGATCCTCTCCTTATCTATGTGAAGGGAGGTGGAGTTCTCGACCTCCTTTATCTCAAGACCTGGGAACCTCTGCCTAAGATCCGCCAGGTCCTTCTCCTTAGCCCAGGGCATCATATCTCCTCCATCTCAAAGTGCCAGTTGAGAGCTCCCTTCCTCCAGGCGTAGAGGAGCCCGTAGGTTAATATAAGTATGAAGAGGAACATCTCTATGAAGCCGAACACACCGAGCCACCTGTAAACGATCGTCCAGGGGAAGAGGAAGGCGGCCTCTATGTCGAACAGGAGAAGAAGGAGCCCCAGCAGGTAGTAACCCTGGTGGAAGGTGGTCTGGGCGCTCTTGTCGTATAAGGGCACACCGCACTCGTAGGGGTAGTCCTCGTACTCCTGGGGTGTCTTCGGCCCAAACAACCAGTTCAGGGATATGAACACCAGGGCTATACCGACCATCACTATAAAGAACAGGAGAAAGGCTATGTAGTCCATCCTTCCTCACCTCGCAAAAAGGGTCTCCGTTGAGGACTCTATCAGAACCCAGACTACACCTGGGACAACGGCCAGACCTATGGTCATTATAGTTAGAAAGGCAAGGGAGACGACCTCGAACAGGCTTCCGCCAGGGATCCTCACCTCCTTCTCCCTATCCTTCATAAACATCAGGACAACCAGCCTAACGTAGTAACCTGTTGATATGGCTGTGGATAGGATCATTATGAAGGCCAGCCACCAGAGCCTGTCGAAGGAGAGGGCCATGAACACGAGGGCCTTACCTACGAAACCAACCGTGGGTGGCACACCGAGCAGGGCGAACATGTAGACCATGAAGGCCAAAGCTATGTAGGGCAGGTTGAACCTGAGACCTGCGAACTCGTAGGTGGTGTTGTTCCAGTTCTCAGCCCTCTCGAGCATCGCCACCACCAGGAAGGACCCAGCACCCATTATGGCGTAAACTACCAGGAAGTAAACAACAGCCTTCAGGCCTATGGCCTCGGTGACAGCCACGGCGGCCAGCATGTATCCCGAGTGAGCTATCGACGAGTAGGCGAGAAGCCTCTTTATATCCTTCTGGACGAGGGCGACCAGGTTACCGTAGATCATGGTTATCGCCGCTATAACACCCACGGTTATCATCCAGGCGAAGGAGAACCTCTCCTCTATGAGGGGCATGATCCTCACCACGGGTATGAAGAAGGCGATCTTACCTACCGAGGCCATGAGGGCGGTCACAGGGGTGGGAGCCCCCTGGTAGGCGTCGGGGAGCCAGAAGTGGAAGGGAACAGCCCCTATCTTGATCGCGAACCCGATCAGGAACAGTATAAGACCGAGGATAAGGTAGTGTACGTCCTCGCTCCTGTAGGTCAGTATCTCCCTGAGGTCTATAGAACCCGCGTATATGTACATGAACACAGCACCGTAAGAGGCGAGGGCTATGCTGAGACCCCCTAAGATCAGGTATTTGAAGGCCCCCTCCTTAGATATGAAGGACCCTCTCATAAGGGCGGTCAGTATATAAAAGCCCACCGAGACAAGCTCCAGGGACACGTACACGATTATCAGGTTGTAGGAGGAGGCTAAGATCATAGCACCCAGGAGCGTGAAGGCAAGGATGTAGTAGAACTCCCCGTAGAAGGACCTCCTGTGGGTGAAGTATCTCTGGGCGAAGGCCAGTATCGTAAGGGTGATGACCACCTCGAAGATCTTTATCAGGGTGCCGAGGGGATCGTTGGTGAAGGTGCCGTAGAAGGTGTCGCCCCTTTGTTTTGAGGATATGAAGAAGGACAAGAGAGCCAAGGTGTATCCCAGGGCGCTTATGGTGGGCAGGAAGGACCTTTTTCTCTGAGGTGAGAGTATCAGGTCCAAGGTAAATAGCAGGAAGGCCACCACCAAGACCACGATCTCGGGCAGGAAGGCGAGCACGTTCGGTATCTGGATCTCGCCGATTATATCCCTTATTTCCATACCACCCTCTCCAGGCCGAGGATCTCCTTCAGGATAAGACTTACAGAACCCTCAAACATGTTGAAGAACAAGTGGGGGAAGAAGCCCACCAGCAGTATGGGAACCACGAGGAACAGAAAGGAGACCAGCTTGTAGCCCCTTATGTCCCTGAAGTGGATAAGAACACTCTCCTCCCTTACGTCCAGGAAGAGGGTCTTGAGCATGTATACAATGTAGGCTGCACTGAAGAAGGCCCCCACGAGGACTATAAGGGCCAGGGTGTAGGAGTGCTCCCTGGCAGAGAGGATTGTCAGGAACTTACCCCAGAAGGAGGATCCCCCTGGGAGGCCCATGGCGGCGAAGGCGGTCAGGGCGGTGATGACTGCGAAGAGGGGCATGAACTTAACCGATCCTCTCAGGCTCTCCATGTTGAAAGTGTGGAGCCTGTTGTATATGAAGCCCGCGATCATGAAGAGTCCTGCACTCGTCAGCCCGTGGGCGAACATCTCTATGACCGAGGCCCTCATGCCCTCCATGTTGATCAGGAACATGGCTGTGACTATGAAGCCCATGTGGCTTACGGAAGAGTAGGCGACGAACCTCTTGACGTTGTTCTGGACTATGGTCATCCAAGAGGCGTAGATTATCGTGATTATCCCCACGGCCACCAGGAAGGGCATAAGGGTCAGGGTGGCCTCTGGGAACAGACCTATGTTGAACCTGAGAAGGGCGTATGTTCCCATCTTCAACAGGATCGCAGCCAGGACCACCGAACCCGCGGTCGGTGCCTCCCCGTGGGCGTCGGGAAGCCAGGTGTGGAAGGGGACGAGAGGGGTCTTGACCGCAAAGGCTATGAAGAAGAGCAAAAACAGGAACACCTCGAACCCTATCGGGTAGGTGTTGTTTACGAGGTCGAAGTATGAGAAGGAGAACTTCCCGAACTGGAAGTAGTGCTGGACCGCCACCGAGACTATACCGAGAAGCAGGAACAGGGAGGAGACGAATATGTAGATGAAGAACTTGTAAGC
>WFOY01000115.1 GCA_015487835.1 Aquificaceae bacterium | reverse complement strand
TGGCTACACCGTGCTGTCCTGCCCCTGTCTCTGCTATCACCCTCCTCTTACCCATTCTCTTGGCGAGGAGACACTGGCCGAGGGTGTTGTTTATCTTGTGGGCTCCTGTGTGGAGAAGGTCCTCCCTCTTGAGGTATATCTTTGATCCGCCCACGTACCTGGTCAGGTTCTCGGCTAAGTAGAGGGGTGTGGGCCTTCCCGCGTACTCCCTGAGGAGGTGGTCCAGCTGTTTTTGGAAGCTGGGATCCTCCTTTATCTTGGTGTAGCTCTCCTCAAGCTGGTCCAGGGCGAACATGAGGGTCTCGGGTACGAACCTGCCTCCGAACTCTCGGAAGTATCCCTTCTCGTCGGGGAGGTTTTCCATGGTTCAATTATAACCCCCGAACAACGAAATATATTAATAGGGTCCGGGAATGTTAGAGGGGAGCCAGGGTCTCTTCCTTGAGCTTGTAAACGATATACTTTACGTGGTCAGTCTGAAGGATCCCAGGGAACCGGGAACGGCAAGGCTTGAGTACATAAACTCCAAGGTGGAAGACTTCACAGGTTACAGACCTGAAGACTTTATGAAGGACCCGACCCTCTGGATAAGGATAGTTCACCCTGACGACAAGGTCCCCGTTCTGAGGACCACGGAGGAGCTTATAAAACGTAGAGAACCCAGGGTCAGGGTTTACAGGATAAAGACCAAGAGAGGTAACTACATATGGATGGAGGACAGGATAATTCCCGTCCTGGACAGGGGCGCAGTGGTCGGCTTCGTGGGTGTGGCCAGGGACATAACCAGGAGGAAGGTCCTCGAGGACCTGACCCTGATAGCCCTTGAGGGAGACGTAGAGGACCTCATGGACAAGTCGGTCAAGTGGGTGAAGGAAACCCTTGAGGCGGACGTTGTGGTGATCTACGAGGTTCCAGAGGGTAGCGATGAGGGGATCCTCAGGGCTGGTGAGGGTATAAACAAGAGGATCGTAGGAAGGTACAGGCTACCCCTGGAGGAGGGGACCGAGTTCCACTACACCTTCACGGCGGTGAAGCCCGTCACCATAGAGGATGTGGACAGGGAAAAGAGGTTCAGGTTCTCCTCAGACACCTTCCTTCTTGGTCTGAAGAGCGGGATATGTGTGCCCATAAGGGGCAAGGGGAAGCCCCTCGGGACGCTCTGCATTTACTACAAGAGGGCTGTTAAGCACACCAAGGAGGACCTTGACTTTGCGAACTCCGTGGCCAACATACTGGGCCTCGCCCTCCACAGGAGGAGGTTCGAGACCAACCTGGAGGAGTCGGAGAGGAGGCTCCAGAAGCTGAGCAGTCTCTACAGGACCCTGTCCGTTATAGGGGAGATAATCCTGAAGGAGAGGAACAGGGATAAGATGATCCAGAGCATATGCGAGGCCTGCGTGACCTTCGGCGGTATGAAGGCCTCCTGGGTGGGCCTCTTTGAGAAGTCCAGGTTCCACATAGTGTCCTCCTGCGGGGACGTGGAAGACTTCCTGTCCAGGATAAGGAGGCCCGTCCTCTCCAGGATCAAAAAGGGTGTGGGTCTCTGCGGCAAGGCCTACACAGAGGGTAGGGTGGTGATAAACAACGACACCAGAAGGGTAACTCCCGAGAAGCTGAGGGAGGAGATGATAAAGAAAGGTTACATGTCCTCGGCAACGGTCCCGATCAAGCTCAAGGGGAAGGTCGTAGGTGTTTTCAACCTATACGCAGACAGGGAAGGTTTCTTTGACAAGGAGGTGGTGAGCCTCGTAAAGGAGATAGGGGACCAGATATCCTTCGCCCTTGAGTTCTTGGAGAAGGAGGAGGATCTTCTCAAGCTCTCCCTAGCGGTGGACCAGACCTCGGACTGGGTTCTGATAACGGACAGGGAGGGGGTGATAATATACGCAAACAGGGCTGTAGAGGAGATAACGGGTTGGAGGGTGGAGGAACTCATAGGGAAGAAGCCCAACGTGTTCAAATCTGGAAAGCACAGGGATAGCTTCTACAGGGAGCTATGGAACACGATCCTCTCCGGGAGGACCTTCAGGGCTATATTCGTCAACAGGAGGAAGGACGGAAAGGTGTTTTACTTAGACCAGACCATAACGCCCCTAAAGGACAGGGACGGGAAGGTCATAGGCTTCGTGGCCACCGGGAAGGACATCACCCAGGAGAGGGAGCTTGAGAATAGGATAAGATACTTAGCCCTGTACGACCCCGTAACCGACCTTCCCAACAGGACGAACTTCATGGAGAGGCTCGGCTTCTCCCTGGTGAGGTCCAGGATAACGGGAAGGAACCTGGCGGTTATTCTCCTCGATATAGACAGGTTCAAGTACATAAACGACACCTTCGGCTATCAGGTTGGTGACTCTCTTCTCAAAAGCATGGCGGAGAGGATAAGGAGGGCTCTCAGGGACGGTGACACTGTGGCCAGGATCGGGTCAGACGAGTTCGGGATAATCCTGTACGACCTCGCCAGGAAGGAGGACATAGTGAGGGTGATAAACAAGATCTTCTCCGAGATAGAAGACCCCTTCAGGGTGAACGGTCAGGAGATAAAGCTGACGGTGAGCTTAGGGGTCTCCGTGTTTCCGGACGATGGGGACGAGGCTGAGGACCTCGTGAAGAAGGCGGAGGTGGCCCTGGCCCATTCCAAGGAGGGGTTCGCCAACAGCTACCAGTTCTTCAGGGAGGAGATGAACACCAGGATAACCGAGTTCCTCCTCATGGAGAGACATCTCGTCAAAGCCCTCGAGAACGAGGAGTTTATCCTCTACTTCCAGCCCTGGTTCAGGATCTCAGACATGGAAGTCTTCGGTATGGAGGCGCTCCTCAGGTGGAGAAGTGAGGACATGGGTATAGTTTCACCCTCCAGGTTCGTACCTGTTCTGGAGGAGACGGGACTCATCCTGAAGGTGGGTGAGTGGGTCCTATCGAAGGCCTGCTCGGTCGCCAGGAGGTGGAGGATCCCGGTCTCGGTGAACATATCACCCGTCCAGTTCAGGGACGAGGAGTTCCCCAAGAAGGTGGCAAGGATCCTCAGGCGTCACAGGACGGACGGCAACCTCCTCATTTTGGAGATAACCGAGAACACCCTCATGGAGAACGTGGAGTTCGCAAGCTCGTCCCTGAGACAGATCAAGGACCTTGGGGTGAGGGTGGCCCTCGACGATTTCGGGACGGGTTACTCGTCCCTTGCCTACCTCAGGAGGCTGCCCGTTGACTTCCTGAAGATAGACGTCACCTTCGTGAGCGACATAGAGCACGACCCGGAGGACAGGGCCATAGTCGACGCCATAATTCAGCTTGCCAAGACCCTGGGTCTTGGAACGGTCGCTGAAGGTATAGAGAACGAGAAGCAGCTCGCCATGCTGAAGGAGATGGGCTGCGACCTGGGTCAGGGCTACCACCTATGCAGACCCTATGAGGAGAAGGAACTTAAGAAACTCCTGAGGGTATAATCTATTAACATGAGACCTTACGAACCCAGGAAGATAGAGAAGAAGTGGCAGAGGATCTGGGAGGAGAGGGGTACCTTTAAGACGAAGGGCAAGGGAAAGAAGGTTTACGTCTTAGAGATGTTCCCCTACCCCTCAGGAAGGATCCACATGGGGCACGTGAGGAACTACACCATAGGGGACGCGGTGGCCAGGTTCCTGAAGATGAAGGGCTACGACGTCCTCCACCCGATGGGGTGGGACGCCTTCGGACTCCCCGCCGAGAACGCGGCCATAAAGCACAACATACACCCGGCCGAGTGGACCAGGGAGAACATAAGCTACATGAAGAACCAGCTGAAGGCCCTCGGCTTCTCATACGACTGGGATAGGGAGATAGCCACGTGCGGCCCTGAGTACTACAGGTGGAACCAGTGGATATTCCTCAAGATGCTGGAAAGGGGCGTGGCTTACAGGGAGAAGGCCCTTGTGAACTGGTGCCCCCACGACGAGACGGTCCTCGCCAACGAGCAGGTCATAGAGGGAAAGTGTTGGAGGTGCGGCACACCCGTTGTCCAGAAAGAGGTCCCCTCCTGGTTCCTGAGGATAACCGACTACGCGGAACGTCTGATCGAGGACATCAAAAAACTCGAAGGCAGGTGGCCCCAGAGGGTGATCACCCAGCAGAGGAACTGGATAGGAAGGTCTGAAGGGGCGCTGATAAGGTTTCCTGTTGGGGACACCCAGGTGGAGGTGTTCACCACGAGACCCGACACCCTGTTCGGAGCCACCTTCATGGTCCTCGCACCCGAACACCCCCTCACCCTCAAGCTGGCGGAGATGGGAGGTAGGTTGGAGGAGGTAAGGGAGTTCCTCGAGAAGGTGAGGAGGCAGTCCACGAGGGAGAGGAGCATAACGGAGGAGAAGGAGGGTGTCTTCCTCGGGGTTTACGCCAGAAATCCAGCCAACGGTAGGGAGATACCAGTCTGGACTGCCAACTACGTCCTCTACGAGTACGGAACGGGTGCCATAATGGCTGTCCCCGCCCATGACCAGAGGGACTGGGAGTTCGCAAAGAAGTACGGCCTTGAAATACTCCCCGTCGTCC
>WFOY01000114.1 GCA_015487835.1 Aquificaceae bacterium | reverse complement strand
TTATGAGTCCGTCTATGGATATCCTGTTCTCGAGGAAGGCCCTCACGTCCTCTGGTTTGAAGACCGAGGAGAGGCTCCTTTCGACACTCTCGATCTGGCGTCTGTAGTTCTCCTCGATCGCCTGGACCTGTCTCAGCTCAAGATCCAAGGACTCGGCGGTCCAGTAGTCTCCGTATCTCCTCGCCGTTTCGAGTTCCCTTAGGATCCTTTCTTTTGTTCTCTTTATCTTGTCCAGCTCCGCCTGTATGTTTCCGAGGTTGGACTTTACCTCCATTATCTGGGACCTCAGGTTTATCAGGTGCTTGGCCTCCTGATCGACAGCTTTCTCTATCTGGGATCTCAGGCTATCGAGGTATTCCCTTGCCTTCTTTAAAAATTCCTTCCTCTCCACTCCCCTCTTCTCGAGGAATTTAACGAGGGGGGATCTTTCGTCGGAAAGGAGGGAAAGAAGTAGGTGGTCCGTATCGACCTTGGTGTCCCCCCACTCCTTCGCTAACTCTTTTGCCCTCTCGAGGTACTCGAGGGACTTGGCTGAGAACAGATTCTCGCTTACCATACCCGACCTCCGATTTTCATTGTTTATATAATATTTCTTGAGTGTATCTTTGTCAAGTTTAGTACTCCTCCCCCACCCACATGTCGGGTGTGAACCTCACCACTCTGTTTCTCCCCTCCTCCTTGGCCCTGTAGAGGGCTACGTCAGCGAACTTTATGCACCTCCAGATCTTGCCCTCACAGTCCTTGGGAAACTCGGAGACCCCGACGCTAACCGTTTTTTTAATGACACCTCCTGAGAACTCTATGGTCTTGTTCTCCACGTTCCTCCTTATCTTCTCCGCCACCTTCTCGGACATATCCTCCTTTATGTCCATGAGGAGGACCAGGATCTCCTCCCCACCGAACCTTATCACGTAGTCGGCCTCTCTCACCGAACTCTTTACCACCTGGGCTATCTCCTTGAGGACCCTGTCACCTACATCGTGGCCGTATTTGTCGTTTATCTCCTTGAAGAAGTCTATGTCTATCATGAGGACGCCGAGGGTTGTTCCCCTCCTCTTCACCTGGGCCGAGAGCTTGTCCGCTATCTCCTCGAGGAACCTCCTGTTGTAGAGTCCTGTGAGCTGGTCTATGTAGGACTGCTGTTTAAGTAATTCCATGAGGCTCTTGGACTCAAGAACCGGTGAGGCCTCCTGGAGGTAGCCCTTTATGTAGGGGATTATCATCCTTATGAACATGTCCATCTCCTTCTCGTATACTATCTGGACCACGTTCCCCACCTTTCCACCTATGTTCACAGGTATGCAGTAGTACTGGATCCCCTGGGTTGAGCAGAGATCGTTGAAGGCGAACCTGGGGCATATGCAGGGAAACTCGGCGGAGTCCACGTCCTCCCCAGTCCTCTTCGCCCTGCACTCGTCAGCGTTCTCGAGGATTATCTCGGAACACCAGAGCTTTTCTCCGTGAGCCGTTATCACCTTCATGGCGTTCTTCCTCTCGTCCACCTCGTATATGGAAAACTTGTCGAGGCTCATGTAGTCGGAGAGGACCGTCTCTATCCTGTCGTAGATGTCGTCTTTCCTGAGGTCCTGCTCTATTGCCCTCTTGAAGTGGGATATCTTGGCGAGTTCCTCAACGATCTTCTCCGTGTCCTTTAGGGCGTTTTCCGTTTCCATAACTGTGTAGCCGATGAGCATGGAGACCTTCTCCCTTATGTTCGATAGTGTCCTGTCGAGGGTCTCGCCTACCAGGTTCACCTCCTTAGCCAGGTCTCCTGCCTCGTCGTGCATGTCCGTGTTCACACGTTCTTTGAAGTTACCGTCCTTGTATCTGTTCAGCACCCTCTCAATCTCGGTGAACAGTCTTCTGTAAGGCTCAAAGTGTCTGAGCGTTATCCAGAAGATCATCATGAACAGGATGCCGGCCAAACCTCCGTACAGGAAGAGGGTGGTGAGGGCCTCCCTTCTCTTCGCTGTCAGGTCTACGGCTAAGCTTATGGCACCGAGCACCTCACCCTCACGAACGTTGTGACACTGAAGGCAGTTCACGGATCCCCTCGAGGAGGCCGTGTAGGGTATAACGAGCTCGTAGAGGACCTTGTCCTTGCCTTCTAAGATGTTCTCCTTGGGCACACCTGTCTTCAAGACCTCCTCCTCGATCCTCTTTAGGGCCTTCTCGTAATGCCTACCCTCACCGTACTGTCTGATCACCGCCTCCCCTCTGAGTATCCTCACGTACTCCAGACCGTGGAGCCTCCTCACCTCCTCGAGAAAGAGGTCCCTCCTGTCCATGGTTCCCATGACCATGTAAGAGGTGAGGGTGGACCTTATAACCTGGGCCACCATGTAGGCGGTCTCCTTTGAGCTCTCTATGGTGCTCTTCCTGAAGAAGAAGGCGACTATGCTGAGGGTCATTATGAGGAGAACGATCAGAACAGCACCGGTCTTCAGGATAAGCCTTCCCCTCATACCGCTGATCACTTCCCCTTATGTGTATGGATCGGCAGGTGGGTTCTAACCTTTATTTGAAAGTGCTTGGATGTCGCTGAGGAAGGACTTTTGGAACTCGCTCTTGAACTTATGGGAGTACAGTGCCACCTTGGCTGTGTTCCCCTCTATCCTGATCCATACCTTTCTGTGGACGGTGTAGAAGGCTATCATCATGCCGATCACCAGCAGGGCAGACCCGATCCAGATTATGTTCGTCCCTGGATGGTAGGAGATCTGGAAGCCCGAGAAGAACTGGGGCACGAAACCGTCCATGAAGAAAACGTAGGGGAACTCTCTGAGTTCCTTTATCTCCGAGTAGACGAAGGCTGTCAGCCTCGGGTCGTAAACTACGGGAACGTTGTAGTCCTTCCTGTTTCTCAGGACCTTCAACACAACGGCAGGGGCAAGATCACCGTCCAGACCCGCCTGGGGGTTGTGGATGTTAAGGATCACCCTCTCCACGGACACCAGCATATCGCCAAACTCGGTGACTTCACCGCTTCTTACGGTAAACCTGCCAAGGATCGCCTTCTCCGGGTCCTTCTCGGCCAGGTTCTTGTCCACCACCACAACACCCATCTCCTTAACACCGCCGGTCAGCCCGTAGGAGGCCTGGAAGATCCTGTAGCTTCTGAACACGAAGGGGTCATTCACCTCCACCTTGCCCTCTGCCACCTTGTGACCACTGTTGTAGATCTCTATATAGCTTCTGAAGGAGGCTACAGCGTCCTTGAACTCCTCGGCCACCTTCTTGCCCTTCTCAAGGGCCTCCTCCTCGTAGGATATTATCCTGAACTCCTTAAGGTGGATAGCGAAGGGTAGCCTGTACCTCTTGTCCTCCGGGCCAACGAGC
The DNA here is from genome assembly GCA_015487835.1 of Aquificaceae bacterium. Lineage (GTDB taxonomy): Bacteria > Aquificota > Aquificia > Aquificales > Aquificaceae > Hydrogenivirga. The sequence continues at coordinate 135 of WFOY01000114.1, read as the reverse complement.
ATTATGTCGTTCGTGTCCCCCTCCGGAACCGGCAGGAACCCCCTTATGCCAAAGAGGGCGTCTATAAGTGCCCCCGCCATTATGATCAGTAGGGCTATGTGGATCACGTAAACACCGAGTCTTGAGAACCTACCC
>WFOY01000113.1 GCA_015487835.1 Aquificaceae bacterium | reverse complement strand
CTACAACTCCCCGAAGCAGACGGTAATATCCGGAGAAAAGGTGGCCGTCGAGAAGGCCTCCGAGATCGCAAGGGAAAAGGGAGCGAGAGTCATTCCCTTGAAGGTCTCCGTCCCCTCCCACTGCTCGCTTATGAGGGACGCAGCTGACGCCTTCAGGTTAAAGCTCGCCCAGACACCTATAAGGAACGTATCGATACCCATAGTCCAGAACTGCACAGCCAAGGAACACACCATGGCCCACGAGATAAGGGAGAACCTCTACAAACAGATATTCTCACCAGTGAGGTGGTTCCAGGGAGTTCTGTATATGGTCGAGAAGGGTGTGGACACCTTCGTAGAGGTGGGTCCAAAGAACGTTCTTTCTAAGCTCGTCCAGCAAACATCTCAGAAGGTCAGAGTCTTCAACGTGGAGAAGGTGGAGGACCTCGATAAGGTCCTAAAAGCCCTTTAGCGGTAACGATCCGCTAACGTCCGAATATAATATAAGGTTCGGGGCGGGGTTCATGAGGGCTATAGGTCCCTACCACTACAAGGTCTGGGTGATAGGAGAAGTTTTGGACAGGTATGAAGAGTGCAGGAACGGTGCCCGTCTCCCCAACGGGAAGCTGTTCATAGAGATAGTGGGAGAGGAGTTCAGGAAGAACAGGAACGCCTACTTCGAGAGGTTCGTCATATACGCCGCTGACCTTGAGAAGATAATAGAGAGCCTCGAGACTCCACTTAAGGAGGTTATAAAAGGTAGGTACTTCGAGGCGGACGTCACCACCTTCATGAGGGACTTCGGTATAAGGAGCAGGAGGGAGGCGAGGAGGATAATAACGAAGGCCGTTAACAAGTTCTTCCACGAACTCGAAAAGAGGAGGATGAGCAAGGTCACTCCCTTATGAAGACCCTGTTCTCCTCGTACCAGCCCCAGACTGTAGGGAACAGGTTTCCGAACTTGTCGTAGACGGCGATCATGCTCTTTGGGGTCGCTATGAATATCATGGGTTGCTGTTCGGTTATTATCCTAAAGGCCCTTCTGTAGATCTCGACCCTTCTCTCTGGGTCCATCTCCACAGCCCCCATGTCTATCAGCCTGTCCACCTCCCTCTCCCAATCGGTCTCGGGATCCTTCTGGACGGGGTTCCACATGTGGAGCTGTCCGGAGGAGTGCCAGACGTTCCTCCCGAAGTGGGGGTCTATTGAACCCGTCAGCCCTATTATCACCGCCTCCCACTCGTAGGGAGGGGAGGTGAGCCTTGAGACGAGGGAGTTAAAGTCTATAGGCTGGAAGTGGACCTCAATACCTATTTTTTTAAGGTCCTCCTTTATTATGTTCCCTATCGTCTCCCTCTCCTTGTTCCCCGCGTTCGTGATCAGGGTGAACTTAAGGTCGTGACCCTCCGGGTCCTCCAAAATACCGTCCCCGTCCCTGTCCCTGAAGCCTATGCTCTCCAAAATTTTCTTTGCCTTTTCAAGGTCGTACTCGAACTTGGGGAAGTAATCCTCGTCGAAGTAGGGCCTGTTGGCCTCCGTTATGGGAGTGTAGAGGGGCTTGGCGAGGCCGTTGTATACGAGGTAGGATATCCCCTCCCTGTCTACGGCGTGGGATATAGCTATCCTGAAGAGCCTGTTTCTGAACCACTTTAGCTTGTATTTGGGTATCTTCGCCCTCGGGTTCTGGTTGAAGACGAGAAAAGTAGTGGAGGGCGTAGCACCGAGGTCGTAGACCTTTATCCTGGGATCTCTCTTCCTAGCTATGAACTGGATGTCCTGGGTCCTCAGACCTATGTAGTCGGCCTCACCGTTTATGAACTTTAGGATCGCCGTGTCCGGGTCGCTCACTATTATCCCCACCCTCCTCTCTATGTAGGGGATCCTGTTCCCCTTTTCGTCCCTCTCCCAGTAGTAGGGGTTCCTCTCGTAGACGACCCTCTGGCCCTTCACATACTCCCTTATCACCCAGGGACCCGTCCCCACTATCTCCTTGGGGTCCGTGTTCACGTTCCAGGCGGTGTTGAAGGTTCCCTCCTTCACATACCTTTCGAGCTTGTGCTTCGGCAGGATCTCTACCGAGAGGGCGTTCAAGAAAGGTGCGAAAGGTTCTGGGAGGGTGAACCTCACCGTGTAGTCGTCTACTTTCTCCACCTTTATCCTCCTTCCCTTTATCGTCAGTATGTCCCTTACCGAAGTGGGAACAGAGTCGTTGTAGTAGATCTCGTTGAAGGTGAAGACGACGTCGTCAGCGGTAAAGGGTCTCCCGTCGCTCCACCTGACCCCCCTCCTCAGGTAGAAGGTCCAGACCCTCCCGTCCTCCGAGACCTCCCACCTCTCGGCGAGGTCGGGTTCAGGTTTCATGGTCTTCAGGTTCAGCCTTACGAGTCCAGAAAACACACCATCGAGAACCGCCGTCGAGGTAGTCTCCTGGGCGAGGGCCGGGTTCAGGGTCTTGGGGTCACCGCTCAGGATAAAGTAAACCGTTCCCCCCTCCTTGCCTATCTCCGGCTTGAAATCCTGAGGGTCCACCTTAACGAGTTTGACCTCACCCCCCTCAGGTGACTTTAGAAAGTGGAAGGGTAGAAAAGCGAAGAACGCAACAAGAAGGGCGACGATCACGGGGCCCATAGTAATATGCTATAATCCTGAAGCATGATAAGGGTGGAGATAGTGACACCTAAGGGTCTTGCCTTCTCGAAGGAGGTCCAGTCGGTCAACGTCCCCACGGTCGAAGGGGAGATAGGCGTCCTCGAAAAGCACATGTATCTGATGACGCTCTTAAAGCCTGGACTCGTTTACTTCAACGGGAACGAGAAGGAAGGGATGGCTGTCACCTACGGTGTTGTGGACGTCACACCCGAGAAGGTCCTAATACTCGCCGAGGAGGCCTACGAGGTCGGTGAGATAGACGTGGGCAAGGCCAAGGAGGAGTTCGAGACTGCGGTGAGGAAGTTGGCTACCGCAAGAACCATGGAGGAGATAAGGGAGTGGGAGAGGGTAAAGGAGAAGGCCCAGGCTCTAATGGACGTAGTTGAGAGGGTCAGGTAGGGAGTTCACCTTCTTCAGGGGAAAGCTGAGACTCATCCAGCCGGAGGAACACAAAGTATCGGTTGACCTCGTTGTATTCCTCTCCAGAGTAAAAGGAATAAAAAGAAACTCTAAGGTGGCTGACCTCGGTGCGGGATTTGGTTTCCTTTCGATAGTCCTTGCGAAGAGGTACGGGGTCAAGGTCCACGCCTTTGAGAGGGACAAGAGGATGATCGAACTCCTGAAGAGGAACATAGATCTTAACGGCCTCCACGAACTCGTCATACCTGTCGAGTGCGACGTGAGGAACGTAAGAGACCTCTTCGGGAGGTCCTCCTTCGACGTTGTGGTCACGAACCCCCCCTTCTTTCCCTACGGTAAGGGTGACAACATCCGCTCCGAGGGGGACACCACCTTGAGGGACTTCTTAGAAGCCTCCTCCTATCTTCTCAGGGACGGTGGCTACCTAAACCTCCTCCTCCCTGCCTTCAGACTGTATGAAGCCTTTACGATCTTGAAGGATCTCAACCTAACTCCCAGGTTCCTCACTATCCTTTACCCTAAGGTATCGAAACCCGGAAGGTTAGCCGTTATCACCTCCATAAGGAACGTCCCTGGGCCCCTCCAAGTGGAGAGACCTGTCCTCATAAACACGCCTGAAGGTCGCTACACAGAGGAGGTGGAGAGCCTCTTAGAGGGCTTTCTCTGATGTGTTATAATAAACCGAATGAAACTGCCCGAGAGACTTGTTGAGCGGATAGCTTCCCAGATAGTTAAGGATCTCTCGGAGGAGAAGATCATAGAGGCTGAGGACCCTGACCTCTTCAGGAGGAAGATAATAGGCGTTTTCAAGAGGGCTGAGGAGGAGGAGAGGGAGCTGGACGAGGAGGCAAAGAGAATCCTCAAGGAGAAGATGGACATCTTAGAGGAGGCAGACGTCGATTACAGGACCGCCTTCAGGGCGGTTAAGGCCAAGCTCGCCGAAGAGAAGAGGATAAACATAAACCCGAGGGAGAGGATGAACCAGATAGCCAACATGATAAGGGACCTCATAATGGAGGACGAGACCGTGGAGATATACGAGGATCCTCCCGTAATAAGGAGGAGGATAGTGGAGATCCTAAAGGAGGCCCTCAGGATAGAGCAGGAGATAGAGAGAACTGTGAGGGAGAAGATAAGGAGCTACTCGAGGAACATCCTCGAGGGCACACCCGAGTGGAACATCCTCTACAGGAGGATGTACGAGGACGAGCTTAAGAAAAGGGGTCTCGCCTAAGGGAGGTAGAGTATAGGGTTCTGCCTTATGCCGTACTTT
>WFOY01000112.1 GCA_015487835.1 Aquificaceae bacterium | reverse complement strand
TTGAGTACTGTGCCTACCTCGCTAAGAAGGCTATACTGAGACCCCACGGCGAGAGGCACCCGGATCCTAAGATAGCCAAGATCGAGGAGGAGCTCATAGAGGACATAAACAAGTTAGGGTTAGGTCCCATGGGCTTTGGGGGAACGGTTACGGCTGTGGACGTGAAGGTGGAGATGTTCCCCTGCCACATAGCCTCCCTCCCCGTGGCGGTTAACATCCAGTGTCACGCCTCCAGGCATGCGGAGAGGGTGATATGAAGTACATACTCATCCTCACCGTGATAGGTCTCATCACCGTTATGTTCCTCACGGGTTTTGCCTTCCGGGTCATAAGGACAGAAGTTAAGAAGAGAAGGAGGGCATGGAGGTTCTGATCCTCTCCCTCTACACAGGTTCCCTATTCCTCATAGTGTCCACGGTAGCCCCGATACTCCTCAGGACGGAGGAGAACAAGGACCTGGCGGGGAGGTTCTACGGCAGGATCCTGTGGAGGTTTTACAAGATTGCTTTTTTCCTCCTGTTGGTGTATCTTATATTGAGCTTCAAATGGTGGGGAATATTACTACTTGCAGGGCTTTCGCTGAACGTGGCGGTGTCCATGTGGCTTAAGAACTATAAGAGAAGACTGGGCAATATAGAAAACTACTCCTTCGATGCACCCGAGAGGGTGAGGTTCAGGAGGGTCTCGTACCTGTCTACTGGCATACTCTTCCTAAACTTCATCGCATCCTCATCGATACTTTTAAAGGAGGTTCTATGAGCAAAGTCCAGAACTACAGGGTGAACCGCCAGATAAGGGCGAAGGAGGTCAGGCTCATCGACGAGAACGGACAGCAGGTCGGCATAATCCCCTTAGAGGAGGCGTTGAGGATAGCGGAGGAGAAGGACCTGGACCTGGTCGAGGTCGCCCCCCAGGCCAACCCTCCCGTCTGCAAGATAATGGACTACGGGAAGTTCAAGTACGAGATGAAGAAGAAGGAGAGGGAGGCACGGAGAAAGCAGAGGGAGCACGCCATAGAGGTGAAGGACATAAGGATGAAGGTGAGGATAGAGGACCACGACCTCAAGGTGAAGCTAAAGCACATGAGGGAGTTCTTAGAGGACGGTGACAAGGTGAGGGTGAGGATAAGGTTCAGGGGAAGGGAGAACGTCCATCCCGAGCTGGGTGAGAAGCTCTACAGGAGGATAGTGGAAGACCTACAGGACATAAGCGAGGTGGAGGTCCCGCCGAAGAGGGAGGGTCCCTTCCTGGTCTTCACGCTCATGCCCAAGAGGAAAAGATGAGTATAATATTCTGACTATGGCGAAGGTGAAGATGAAGACTAACAGGTCCGCAAGGAAGAGGTTCAAGGTAACAGCAACGGGGAAGATAAAGCGGATGAAGTCGGGAGGTGCCCACTACAACACCAAGAAGGGGTCAGACAGGAAGAGGAGGCTCAGGAAACCCACGCTGGTTAAGGACAACATGGCGGACCACATAAGGGGTCTTCTTAAGGAGTTCTAATCCAGGACCTCAAGGAAGGAGGTGTGTATCCTCCTGACCTCACCCCTGAACTCCACCTCCGCCCTCTCGCCCTCAACACGGACAACTCTGCCTACGCCGAAGACCCTGTGACTCACGGTGACCCCCACCCTCACCTTGGGGTTGGGCTTAAGGTCTATCCTGTAGGTTACCTTTCTGCGGAAGTGTTCCAAATTCAGGAGTTTTTTAGGTATCTCGGACAGGAACCTGCTCGGTTTCCTACCCTTGGCCCTGGTGTAGCTCATGTAAAGAAGGTCTTTAGCCCTCGTCACAGCTACGTAAAAGATCCTCCTCTCCTCCTCCAGCTCCGACGGATCGTCGAGGGCCTCCCTGTGGGGGAGTATGCCCTCCTCAAGTCTGGGTAGAAAGACAGCCGAGAACTCTAAGCCCTTGGCTGAGTGCACGGTCATTATCCTTACCGCCCCTTCCTCCCCTTCGTCGGAGGAGATCAGGGCTATCTCACTTAAGAAGTCTTCCAGGTCCTTTCCAGCCTCCTTCATGCGATCAACCGTTCTGACCAGCTCCTTCACGTTCTCCCACCTCTCCTCCCAGTCTAAGGGGTAACGCTTCCTGATCAGGTCCTGGTACCCTACTTTGCCGAGGACAGTCCTCAGGATCCCTGGGTAGTCCTCCGATTCTCTCCTCAGACCCGCAAGTAAACTAAACAGGCCCTCAACGGGTCCACCTCTTGTCCCTAAGGTTGTAGCTACCCTCAGACTCCCGTCTATGAGGTCTCCTCCTGAGAGGGATAGTATCTTCTTTACAGTCCTCTCGCCAACCCCTGGGCAGAAACTCTCCACGACTCTTTTGAAGCTGACCGAGTCGGAGGGGTTGTGGATCAGGCGGAGCAGATCTATCAGCGTCCTCACCTCAGGTCTTTCGTAAAACCTAACCGATCCCACCACCCTGTAGGGTATACCCATATTGAAAAAGGCCCTCTCTATAGGCTCCGTTACGTAGGAGGTCCTAACGAGGACAGCCAGTTCTTCAGGAGGGTATACCTGTAGGAGTCTCCTGATCTCACCGCCTATCCAGGCAGCTTCCTCTTCCTCCTTATCGAACCTCCTCACTGAAGGCTTCTCAGCGATATCCCTGACCGACCTCAGCCTTGGGATCAACGTCCTCCACTCGGACCTGGACCCTTCCAGTATGGAGTTTGCTACGGCGACTATGTAGGGTCCTGACCTGTAGTTGGTTCCTATCTTGATGACGTCTGGTTTGAAATCTTTGAGGAACCTCAAAATGTTCTGGGGTCTTGCGAACCTCCACTCGTAAACGCACTGGTTTGGATCCCCCACCGCACATAGGTCCCTTCCCGAGATAAGCCTTAGTATCTCGTACTGGACCGTGTTCGTGTCCTGGAACTCGTCCACCAGTATGAACCTGAACCTGCCTCTCCACCTCTCCCTCACGGCAGTGTCCGAGGAGAGGGTTCTGTACAGATCGTACATGAGGTCGCTAAGGTCCATCAGACCTATATCCCTTAGTCTGGTCTGGTAGGCGTTGAGCACCTCAGCGAAGGTCTCAGATCCTGTCTCTTTGAGGTCCTCCTTGACCATTCGGATCAGGGACCTGACCCTGTCTATCTCAGAGGGGTCTATCCCGAACTTGGGCAGTATCTCCTTAAGTATAGCCCTTACGTCCCTGTCGTCCGCTATGGAGAAGTTCCCCCTCTCCTGGCGCAGTATCTTTAAGGCCACCGAGTGGAAGGTGCCCGCCCAAGGGAGATCGACACCTGCCACCTGCCTCACCCTCTCCTTTATTTCGCTGGCCGCCTTGTTGGTGAAGGTTACGCAGAGGATCTCCTCCTCCGAGATACCAAGGTCCCTTATTAGGAACCCCACCTTGTGGGCCAAGGTGGTCGTTTTGCCTGTACCAGCCCCCGCTACCACGAGGAGGGGCTTCCCGTGGTGCTTTACCACCCTCTCCTGTTCGGGGCTGATCATGGCTTAGGTTTCTTCTTCCTCAACGGTAATTATGTTCACGAAGAAACCCTTACCAAAGGCCTCCTCTAAGCCTCTCTCTATGCTGATCTCCTCCCTTATCAGGTCCTCTAAAGACTCGTACTCCTTAAAGGCTTCCACCTCAACCTGGTAGACCCTCTCCTTGAAGTCGGCACTGACGTAAACCTCACGGATCGGGATACTCATACCTGAGCAGAGGGAGATCACAGTGTCCCTTATATCCTCTATGTTCAGACCGCCGAAGTTCTCCATAGATACCTCCTTCAGCCCTCGTACCTGTTCACTATCGGGTGCCTCCAGTCCTTTCCGAAGGCCCTGGGGGTAACCTTTATACCCAGGGGAGCCTGCTTCCTCTTGTACTCGGCCCTCCGTATCATGGAAACGACCTTCATGACAGTCTCCCTGTCGAAGCCCCTCTTAACTATTTCCTCAGGCGAGAGACACTCCTCTATATAGAGCTCCAGTATAGGGTCAAGGATCTCGTAAGGCGGGAGCCTGTCCTGGTCCGTCTGGCCTGGTCTCAGCTCAGCGGAGGGAACCTTCTTAAATACCCTCTCAGGTATCACGGGATCTACTGAGTTCCTGTAACGGGCGAGTTTGTAGATCGTGGTCTTGTAGATGTCCTTGAGGGGAGCGAAGCCTCCCGCCATGTCGCCGTAGATCGTGGTGTAGCCGGTGGCCGCCTCGCTCTTGTTGGAGGTCGAGAGGACAAGGTAACCGAACTTGTTGGAGACGTAGAAGAGTATGTTAGCCCTTATCCTCGCCTGTATGTTCTCGTCCGCCGTGTCGAACTGAAGATCCCCGTAAACGGGCACAAACTCCTTCATGTAGGAGGTGAAGACCTCGTCTATGGGGATCGTGTGGAACTCTATGTCGAGGTTGCTGGCGAGTGTCTTGGCATCCTCAAAACTCTCCTGGGATGTGAACCTGGAGGGCATGAACAGGGCGAGGACGTTCTCCCTGCCGAGAGCATCCACCGCTATGCAGGCAGTTAGGGAGGAGTCTATACCCCCAGAGAGGCCGAGGACCACCTTCTCAAAACCGTTCTTGGTCACGTAGTCCCTCGTCCCGAGGATCAAAGCCCTGTAGATCTCCTCCTCCCCCTCTGGTGAGGATTCAACCCTGGGATCCACGTAGGGTTTATCGGGAAGGCGGACCCGGAAGGAGGGTTTTAGAGGGTCCAGTTCCTTGCTGGCCTCCCTCCATCTTAGATCCAGGAGCCTCCTCCTCCTCGCCCTGTCCAGGTCAAGGGTGACTGTGAGGAGGTCCTCCTCGAAGGCCTTGGCCCTTGCGATTATGTTACCCAGAGGGTCTACGACCTTGCTCCTCCCGTCGAAGACGAGCTCATCGTTCCCTCCCACCAGGTTCACGTAGGCTACGTAACATATGTTGTCCTCAGCCCTCGCCCTCACGAAACCCTCCCTGAAGGGGACCTTCCCGATATGGTAGGG